>NZ_RAZO01000431.1:0-39635 GCF_004307535.1 Pseudomonas sp. Sample_9 | reverse complement strand
GCGGCGTGACCATGAGCGGGCCGGTGATCAACATGAACTCCGGCGGGAGCCCGGGAAGTGGGACTGGTGCTGCGCCGTTGATGCCGGGGCCTTTAAAACAGGCTGATGCGGATAAGGCGGGGCAGGTAACAGTGCCACCTATGGCGAACCCGTTTGTACGAAAAAGCATTCAAGGCCTGCCCCTTGTTCCGATTTGTGGAAAGCAAGCCAATGGCGCTTGCTCGCGTGAGGTTTGCCCATGTCTGAATGGCTAAGTCATTTCCTGGAAAAACCCGTGGCCACGACGCCATTGGGCACCGCTGGAAACCGCACCCTGTATGGCATCATCGACAGCGTTCGCCAGCCTCGGGCTCTGGAAAAGCTTTACCAACAGTCCGGGTTGACGGGTGTTGAAAAGTTGTTTCAGGACACGCCGTTTGCCGAAATGAATGATGTCAGTCCGATCTGGCTTCAACTGATAGCGGGAAGTCCTGCCGCCGCCCAAGCCCTTGAGCTATGCCGCGACAACCGCGCCGGTATTCTGCTCACCTCGCGTGAAAAACCGCAGACCGCGCTCTTGCATGCTCGTCGCCTCCTGCGCATGAACGACCCGGCTCATGGTGACTCGCTGGCTCGCTACTACGACCCGGCGTTCTGGAGCGCGCTGGCGCTGACGTTACCCGCCCCACCTCTGTTCGGCCCTTGGGACATCGTCTATACCCCGCCCGCCCACAGCGATGATCAACAATGGCGTGTTTGGGAACAAAGAGAAAAAGTTGATGCCTCTAATGGCGAACAAAAATATCCGTTGCAACTAAAGATCAACACGCTGATAGCGTTCGATGAAATCCGCTGGTGGTACTGGATTCGGCTGCGGAACGCCGAGTCCGGTGCTGGCTTATCGGATTCGCAGCTGTCTGGTGTGGCCGATAATTTGCAACTGCTGGTGGATCACGGCATTGAAGAAGGACGTCATCTTGAGCGCCTGCTGCCGAATCTAAACCAAGGTCCGTTGCAGGCGCACACTGACGTCATGAACTTGCTGAGCAGCGACATGCCAGCATTCGAGAAAGTACAACGACTGGAAGTCTGAGATGACAGGTACGTCCGAACAACCATCCCTATCCGAACAGCCGCCTGTCGTCATTCCGGCCGATCCGCCAAAAAAGACTGCCGACGCGGAAACGTTCTGCAAAGACAAGAAGCCGGGCTGCAGCAGCAGCTATGACGACATCATCTACGTCACCGGTCAGCGCCGTTTCTGGTTGTTGCCCAAGCGGACGTCCGAGAAACTTAAGGAAAGCGTCAGCCTACTCAAGCAGAAAACCGTAGACACGGATAAAGCCGCGCGCATGAGCAACATCGCCGATGCAGGGTTGATGGACTACTTCCTCACTCCGGGTCCGGAAGCTTTCCTAGAAGGTGAGCAACACACCAGTTATGTGGAGTCGAAAGAGGCAATCCCCAAGGACACTGCAAAAAAAGCACAGTGCCGCAAGGATTGGGAAGCGGCAAAGGCCAAAGGTGATAGCGACGCGGTAATGCATGCCGAACGTGAGATGTTCCATGCCGGAAAACGCATCGAGACAAATCAGCAGAACATGCAAACGCTGGAAAAAGTCTCCGATGCTAAAGCAAAGACACTGGGGTACAAACGGGAAAACGGCGTTCTTTACACCCCGCGTGCCTTGAAGGCGCGTGATGCAATTGACAAATACATTGAAGAACGCGACAAGGCGAAAGCCCACGGCTACAAAATGTTTGACCCTGGCACCGGCAAGATCGCTTCGGCTTGGGAACACCTGAAAGAGTACAAGGCGCTTCACAAAAAGCTGATCGAAACCGGCGAGATCGACGAAAAAAAGCTAAGGGGTGTTCAGCTCAACATCCTGGCGTTGAAAGACCTGATGTCCAAGTACATCAATTCCATCGTGGAGCTTGCCGAGTGCGGGATTGCAGTTCCCGAATTTGCGCTGAGTCCCGATGACCAGTACGCCGGTACCGAGGATTTTCAGGCGTTTATCGAGCTGACCAACAAACGCGATGAGCTCGAGAAAAAAATCGAGGAGCGTTACTCTCAATGGGTGTCGGCCACTGGCGGCAAATCCGCACCGCCCGGCGTTCTGTTCGTCAGTTTGCAAAAGCAGTGGTACGACCTGAATAACGAGGCAGAGCGAATCCAGATCACTGCAGAGGCTCGTGTACGTGGGCTCAAGCCACCCCGCCTGTTCCTGTGGGAACCGGAAAGCTACAAGCCAAAGCCGATCGAACGTCTGGCCAAAACCAACATACCTCTGCGCGAACTCAGTAGCGCCTCGTCAACAACGATACTCAACCACATCAGCCTGAAACATCTGGCAAAAATCAGTGGTAACGCATTCCAAGGCCAGCTCAAGGAGCTTGCGACCAGCCTGCCAAAATCGATTGCCAAAGAGGCCGATGACGATCGGGTATTCAGCGATTGGCTGGAACAGGAAGGCGCGCTCCAATTCGATGAAAAGGGACCATGGTTCGATGAAAATGGACTGTTTGTACCTGATAAGTTCTTCGCGGCGCTGGAAGCCAAAGGCTACAAAGTCGAAAGCCTGAAAGCCGAAGCCAAACGCCAAACCTGGGGCGAAAATCTGAAAGCCATGGTTTTCGAAGATAAACAGCTGCGCAATCTCATGCTGTTCGACAACAGCCCCCAGGCCCAACTCGTTCGATGCTTACTTCCGGAAAGCGCCAACTTGCTGTCCGAAGTCAAAATGGAAGGCCCCACTCTTAAAAGTGGTTCCCCTCAGATTGCCAACGTAGAAGTTGCACTGGATGTCACAGCGTGGCGAGGCGAAGTCAGCTTGCTCAAAGTCGAGCTTCCTAAACGGGCAAAGGCTGATCCTTGGATCGCAAAATACAAGGCTCATGACGGCAGCGTGCGCAGCGTCAACTTCGGCAAACTGTCTCTGGATCTGGAAGCCAAGGCTTGGGGATTCGCTGGCGCAAGCCTCATGCTGTCGCGCGATTTGACCCTGGATCAAAAAACCGGCTACACCAGCCTCGTCGGCGTCGACATGGCCGAAAAATCCGGCGAACTGGCGAAGTTTGAAGTCTTCGCCGGTGCCCAGGCCGGGTGCAAGGTAACCGGCAAACTGTTCTGGTGCCCTCCCCCAAGCGTCCTCCCTCCTGCTCCCGTGCCAAATCGTATTTCAGCCAACCAGTGGCGCCCTTTGGCCAAACTGGAAGTTGAAGCGGCCGTAGCCATCGGCGCCGGCTACAACGGCGACATGCACCTGCGGATGCAAAACGGCCTACTGCTGTTATCGATCAAGGGCGCGCTGGTCTGGGGCGCAGGCGTCAAAGGGTATTTGACCTTTGAAGTCGGCTACGACAGCATCGTGGCCTTGACGGAACTGGTGCGACAGGAAATGGCCGCGAACCAATACAAGGATCTTGAGTGGGTCGATGGGGAAGCCATGGACTATCTGCAAAAGCTGAGCTTCCTAGGCGCCACTGGTATCGATGTGGCGTTTGCCTATGTGCGTGGATATGCCATTGTTAAAGGGATATTTGATGCGCTCACGGAAGGCGATCGGGGTGGGCAAATTGCTTACTCACTCGCAATAGCTGAAAACCAGAAAATAATGCAGGATTGGGTATATAACTTGCAACCGCAGGCTTTGGGACCACTACTTCTGGCGCTGAGCACTCCACCCAAACCGCTCACAGTAGAAGACGACGAAAAAGAAAACTTCAATGAAGATGAAGTGCACCTTTTACAGCAACAGTCAATCGAACGATGCCTAGGCTGGATATCCAGCAAGCCTGACGCAAACCAACAGTTTGAAGAAGCAATCATTCGTATGAATCGAGATGGTGCACGACCTGAACAATCTGGACTCTCTTACTGTGAAAACAAGGCAAAGCTAGATCTATTTATGGATGAACGGGTATTAGGACTTGCCGAAGCCAACAACGCCATGCGATCCAGGTATCGAGATCGAGTCTCTAAACTTGGAATACGCTTAAATAAGCATTGTGACTACAGCACCATATACACCGGACCTGCTTTCGCACCAGTCCAAGGTCTCAAAGCCATTTACAAAGGACCAAACATTGATTAATCGAGCAATCTTAAGTTTTTTTATATTCTTTATTTTATCGAGTGCCTCCGCTGCACAATTGACAGAGCCCGAGGCAATAGCCAAAGACAAGGGAATTACTCTTTATCAACAAGGTGCATGGACTTCCTCGCAATCGTTTTTACGAACCGCGGCTGAGGCCGGCGATAAAGAATCCCAATATTTTCTAGGTGAGGCGATACGACTGAGTAATCGATACATGACAGAAGAGGCCAGAAATTGGTACGTAGCCGCGGCAGAGCAAGGTGATCTTTACGCTATGCTACGACTAAGTAGTAAAAAGGATCTTTGCAACTTATCAGATGCCTGCGCGGGGAAAGGTAATGTTGACTGGAGAGAGCAAGCTTTAAAAATTGCTCGTGAACGTGCCGACGAAGGTGATACGGAGGCAATGGTTGTGCTGTTTACGGCAAATCAAGGATTGGAATGGCTAGAAAGAGCCGCAGAATCGGGTGATAATTTTGCTCAACAGCGGCTCGCTAGTGCTTACCAAAGTGGAGAGGGATGGTTTTTGATCCCTGGGAGTCGCGAGAAAGCAATTAATAAATGGTTTAAGGCTTCAGCAGAGGGAGGTTTTCCTCCGGGCATGTATCTGTATGCAAACTATTTATATGAACACAATGGCAGTAAAGAAGAAATCGGAAGCTGGCTCAAAAAAACAGCTGAATCCGGACATATAAACGCGCTAGGGAGCTATGCATTAAATATTGCCCATCTTCCAGACACTTATGGATTTCCTTTAGATCTCGTTAAGGCTTACGGATTCACCTACTTAATAGCAAGCCTCAAGGGCGGAGCAATCGCACCGGAAGATGCAAGACTGAACCTCTTGGAAATCGCAAAAAAAATGCAACCTGAAGAAATAAAGCTTGGAATATCATTTGCGAAAGAATGGGAAAAATCTCACCCTCCTTTATCGTATTTCCACCCGACGTACGGATACTAGCGAACCCATTGCAATTAGAGAACAATCAACAAAACAAAGCGATGATTTTATTTAACAGACACCTCTTAAATTAAATAATCCGTCGCTTTTTCCACCTATTAAACACCCCTTTGTTTCAGAGCCTCCGCATGAACAAAGGTGACAGAAGCCGGCACAGTGATCACGTTTTCCGCTTGGCGGCAGGAGGTCTAATTCATCTCTGAAGACAGAGCGATCATGTGGTCGCTTAGTCTTTAGTAAAAGAGGACAGAGTTATTTCTTCAAACTAAATATAATTCGTCCCCTTTTCTTAAGGCTCAGGCTGCTCAGAGCGGATGGAAGCCGGCTAACGCAGTTAACAACAGCGTTCCCGGTGGACAAATAGGTGGAGATATTTTCTACATTGATACAAATGTTCTCCCATCCGCCTCTGGCCGAACTTGGTATGAGGCCGACGTCGGACTAAGCAGCACTATGTCACGGAGCAACCAACCTGGAACCAGGCTGCTCTATTCGAATGATGGTCTGCTAGATATCACCAGTGATCATTATGAAACTGTCAGCCCAATAGGAAAGTGGAAATAACCTAAATGATAATTGAACTTGACGGCCTATCCATTTCTTCCGAGCAAGATTTCCACAAGCGTATAGCTTCTGCATTTCCCGTGGCTGAGTACTATGGAAACAACCTAAATTCTCTTTGGGATTTGCTCAGTACGGACGTGGAGCGTCCGATTGAAATAGTATGGAAAAATTCGAAAGAATCTGAACAAAGCATGGGTGAAACGTTTAAAAAAATAATATCTATATTCGAGCGAACAAAAAATCAGGACATATCCCTGGGCTTAGATGAAAAATTCGAATACAAATTAAAGTACAAAAATTGATACTTGCCAGCGCATTTATTCAACGCTGCAGTGAGCACGATTATCGTTTGAATGATCAGAGCAAAGTATTCACGAATACAAAGATTTGAAGAGACCCAATGAGATCAAAACTCGAATACAAGCTCCAACCTATCAGAGTACCAAGCGGCTGGACAATAACAATCAACAATCTGTTTGAGGTGGAGCTGACACCGGAGACTTGCAACTGGTTCTCTAGTTCGGTACTGATCGGAGGAGTCCGCCAGAGTACCGGCCATTGCTTTGACACGAGAGTCGAACCCGAAGGGGATCCCGACGGAGAGTTTGTGATCGACATGCTAACGATCAAATACGATAAAAGAGGTAATCCGATTAAAAACTCCGAAATTTTTCTATCTGAATTCAGGACCAAAAGCAAAATCGAATTTATTGAAAAAATTGAAGAGTTCATGATGGAGGCTTGAGTACCATCGCTGTTCAAGAATGGAACAGATTTAAAACAGCTTTCCAAGCTCAATCTTCATTGAAGCGTCATTAGGCGACTCAGGAAAAATCGCAGCACAACACTGCGATTTCTCACCCCATAGAATCAATCGGCCACCAACCGCACCTGCCTCTCCAACTCCACCTTCAACCCCGGCTCCAATTTCAACTGCCGCGCCAGTTCATCCAGATAGCTCTTCTCCATAAAATTCTCCTCATCCACCAGCATCACACTGGCGATGTACATCTCCGCCGCCATTTCCGGCGTGCTCGCCGCGCGGGCGACGTCGGTGGGGTCGAGGGGTTTGTTGAGTTCGGCGTGGAGCCAGTGTTGCAGTTCCTGGTCGTTGTCGAGTTTTGTGAATTCGCCTTCGATCAGTTCGCGCTCGCGCTCGTCGATGTGGCCGTCGGCTTTGGCGGCAGCGACCAGGGCTTTGAGGATTGCCTGGCTGTGCTGCTCGACTTGAGCGGGGGGCAGGCGGTCGAGGGTTTGTGGTTCGCGTTGGGGTGCGCTGCCTTTTTGGGCGTTGTAGTTGCCGTAGGCCTTGTAAGCCAGTACGCCCAGCGCAGCGAGGCCGCCGTAGATCGCGACTTTGCCGCCGACCTTGCGGACCTTTTTATTGCCGAGCAGCAGGCCCATCGCGCCTGCGGCCAATGCGCCGCCACCCGCGCCGGAGAGCAGGCCGCCGAGGCCGCTGGAGCCTGACGAGCCACCGAGCAAGCCGCCAAGTCCGCTGGCAGCCGATTTGCTGGAAGTGCCGCCGGCCTTGTTCTGCAGCATTTCCTGCCCGGACTTGAGCAGTTGATCGAGCAATCCACGGGTGTTCATGTTCCGTCTCCAAAAAAGGGTTATCCGGATCTAAGGCCCTCAGCCTAGTTCGAAAGTGCCCGGACCCGCCCCGCGAGTGTGCTTCCAGATGTTGCTCGCGCTCCGGATTGAAGTGCGCAGTTGTCCTTGAAAAACCGATCTACACTTCAGCCCAGCGAAAAAATATCCGCCGTCGTAATCGAGATTCGCCCGCCCCGCTTCGGCCTTCTGACTACGCTGATAACAAGCCGCCAACGGCATGCTGCACCGCGTTCACAACTGCCCCGACCATAATATGAAAAAGAGGGATCAACCATGTTCGTGCACAAGACCGCACTGCTCAGTGCAATCACCACGGCGCTGCTGGCCAGCGCCAGTTTGCAGGCTGCCGAGCCGTTGAAGGCTGTCGGCGCTGGCGAAGGTCAGCTGGATATCGTGGCGTGGCCGGGTTACATCGAACGTGGCGAGAGCGACAAGGCCTACGACTGGGTCAGCGGTTTCGAGAAGGAAACCGGCTGCAAGGTCAACGTCAAGACAGCGGCGACCTCCGATGAAATGGTCAGCCTGATGGCCAAGGGCGGGTATGACCTGGTCACTGCGTCCGGTGATGCGTCGCTGCGCTTGATCGCCGGCAAGCGTGTGCAGCCGATCAATACCGGGTTGATCCCGAGCTGGAACACCCTCGACCCGCGCCTCAAGGACGCGCCGTGGTACATGGTCAACAGCCAGACTTACGGCACACCATATCAATGGGGGCCGAACGTGTTGATGTACAACACCAATGTGTTCAAGACGCCGCCGACCAGTTGGAGCGTGCTGTTCGACGCGCAGAATTTTCCCGACGGCAAGCCGAACAAGGGTCGTGTGCAGGCGTATGACGGACCGATCTATATCGCCGACGCAGCCTTGTATCTGAAGACCGCCAGGCCGGAGCTGGGCATCGACGATCCGTATCAGCTCACCGAAGCGCAGTACAAAGCCGTGCTCGATCTGTTGCGCGCGCAGCAGCCGCTGATTCACCGCTACTGGCACGACACCACGGTGCAGATGAGCGATTTCAAAAACGAAGGTGTGGTCGCATCGAGCGCCTGGCCGTATCAGGTCAACGGCCTGATCAACGAGAAGCAGCCGATCGCCTCGACTATCCCCAAAGAAGGCGCCACCGGCTGGGCCGACACCACCATGCTGCACACTGAGGCCAAGCATCCGAACTGCGCGTACAAGTGGATGGACTGGTCGCTGAAGCCCAAGGTCCAGGGTGATGTGGCGGCGTGGTTTGGTTCGTTGCCGGCGGTGCCAGCAGCGTGCAAGGAAAGCGAGTTGCTCGGTGCTGAGGGCTGCAAGACCAATGGTTTTGATCAGTTCGACAAGATCGCTTTCTGGAAGACCCCGCAGGCTGAGGGCGGCAAGTTCGTGCCGTATAGCCGCTGGACGCAGGATTACATTGCGATCATGGGCGGCCGTTAAACCCTCTTCGCGAGCAGGCTCGCTCCCACATTGGATTGTATTCCTCCTGTGAGAGCGAGCCTGCTCGCGAAGCTCTTAAGATTCAGGTTTTCCAGCAGTAAGGCCGAGCAGGCGCGACAGCCCTCGCCTTTTGGGGAGCAACACACCATGCCACTTGCAGTCCAGTTCACCAACGTGTCCCGGCAGTTCGGTGAGGTGAAGGCCGTTGACCGGGTTTCCATCGACATCGAGGACGGCGAGTTCTTTTCCATGCTCGGCCCCTCGGGTTCGGGCAAAACCACTTGCCTGCGCCTGATCGCCGGTTTCGAGCAACCGAGCGCCGGATCGATCCGCATCCACGGTGCCGAAGCGGCCGGTTTGCCGCCGTATCAACGTGACGTCAATACAGTGTTTCAGGACTACGCGTTGTTCCCGCACATGAACGTGCTTGATAACGTCGCCTACGGTTTGAAGGTCAAAGGTGTCGGCAAGGCCGAACGTCACAAACGTGCCGAAGAAACCCTGAACATGGTCGCCCTCGGTGGTTACGGCGCGCGTAAACCGGTGCAGTTGTCCGGTGGTCAGCGCCAGCGTGTCGCCCTCGCCCGCGCTCTGGTCAATCGCCCGCGTGTGCTGTTGCTCGATGAGCCGCTCGGCGCGCTGGATCTGAAACTGCGCGAACAGATGCAAAGCGAACTGAAGAAACTGCAACGCCAGCTCGGCATCACTTTCATCTTCGTCACCCATGATCAGACCGAAGCGCTGTCGATGTCCGATCGCGTCGCCGTGTTCAACAACGGCCGCATCGAACAGGTCGACACGCCGCGCAATCTGTACATGAAGCCGACCACCACTTTCGTCGCTGAATTCGTCGGCACGTCGAACGTGATCCGAGGCGATCTGGCGCGGCACATCAGCGGTCATTCGCAAGCGTTTTCGATCCGTCCGGAACACGTGCGTTTCGCCGATGGCCCGCTCGCCAGTGATGAAATCGAAGTCAGCGGCCTGCTCCACGACATCCAGTATCAGGGCAGCGCCACGCGCTATGAACTGAAGCTCGAAAACGGCCAGAACCTGAGCATCAGCCACGCCAACAATCAATGGTTCGACAGCAGCGCGCAACATCAGACCGGGCAGCGACTGAGTGCGCGCTGGGCGCGGGAAGCGATGGTTGAACTGCGTGACAACGTGGCGAGCGAGGTGTGACATGAGCGCCCTCGCGATGACTTCGTCACCACCGCTGCGCAGGTTTTCCAACCTGCTCTATCGCAAGCCCAACCTGTATCTGTCGATGCTGCTGGTGCCGCCGCTGCTGTGGTTCGGCGCGATCTATCTCGGCTCGTTGCTGATGCTGTTGTGGCAGGGTTTCTACACCTTCGACGACTTCACCATGGCAGTCACGCCGGACCTGACGCTGGCCAATTTTGCCGCGCTGTTCCAGCCGTCGAACTTCGACATCATCCTGCGCGCGCTGAGCATGGCGATCGTCGTCTCGATCGCCAGCGCCATCGTTGCATTCCCGATCGCCTACTACATGGCGCGCTATACCACGGGCAAGACCAAGGCTTTTTTCTACATCGCGGTGATGTTGCCGATGTGGGCCAGTTACATCGTCAAGGCTTACGCGTGGACGCTGCTGCTGGCCAAGGGCGGCGTGGCGCAATGGTTCGTTCAGCACCTGGGGCTGGAGCCGCTGTTGCAGTGGGTTCTGGGGATTCCCGGTGTCGGCGGCAGCACACTGTCGACCTCGCATCTGGGGCGGTTCATGGTGTTCGTCTATATCTGGCTGCCGTTCATGATCCTGCCGATCCAGGCCTCGCTGGAGCGCTTGCCGCCGTCGCTGTTGCAGGCGTCTGCCGACTTGGGCGCCAAGCCGCGTCAGACCTTTATGCAAGTGATCTTGCCTTTGTCGATTCCAGGGATTGCAGCGGGTTCGATCTTCACTTTTTCGCTGACCCTGGGCGACTTCATCGTGCCGCAACTGATCGGCCCGCCGGGCTACTTCATTGGCAGCATGGTGTACGCGCAGCAAGGAGCAATCGGCAATATGCCGATGGCGGCGGCGTTTACGCTGGTGCCGATCGTGCTGATTGCGGTTTACCTGGCCATCGTCAAACGTCTGGGGGCTTTCGATGCGCTCTGACTCTTCATCCCAAGGGCGTGCTTCTATAGGTTTGCGCATCGCAGCCTGGGGCGGGCTGGTGTTTCTGCACTTCCCGATCCTGATCATCTTCCTCTACGCCTTCAACACCGAAGACGCGGCGTTCAGTTTTCCGCCGAAGGGCTTCACGCTGCACTGGTTCAGCGTGGCGTTTTCCCGGCCGGACGTGCTGGAGGCGATCAAGCTGTCATTGCAGATCGCAGCCATCGCCACGTTGATCGCCATGGTGCTCGGCACACTCGCGTCGGCCGCGTTATACCGGCGCGATTTCTTCGGCAAGCAAGGCATATCGTTGATGCTGATTTTGCCGATCGCGTTGCCGGGGATCATCACCGGGATCGCCTTGCTGGCGACGTTCAAGTCGCTGGGCATCGAGCCGGGGATGTTCACCATCATCGTCGGCCACGCGACGTTCTGCGTGGTGATCGTCTACAACAACGTTATCGCCCGCCTGCGCCGCACTTCACACAGTCTGATCGAAGCGTCGATGGATCTCGGCGCCGACGGCTGGCAGACCTTCCGCTACATCATCCTGCCGAACCTCGGCTCGGCGTTGCTCGCGGGTGGCATGCTGGCGTTTGCGTTGTCGTTCGATGAAATCATCGTCACCACATTCACCGCCGGGCATGAACGCACGTTGCCGTTGTGGCTGCTCAATCAGTTGAGCCGCCCACGGGATGTGCCTGTGACCAATGTCGTCGCGATGCTGGTAATGATCGTGACAATGGTGCCGATTCTCGGCGCGTATTACTTGACGCGAGGGGGCGAGAGTGTGGCTGGGAGTGGCGGGAAATAACCAAATGACTGAAGAAACCAGATCCCCGTAGGAGCTGCCGAAGGCTGCGATCTTTTGATCTTGATCTTCAAAGCAACGTCAAAAGATCGCAGCCTTCGGCGGCTCCTACAGGTGGATTCGGTTTCGACAGAAAAACAAAAGTGTTAGCGAGGGCAATGAAATGCAAACCAGACTCTTGATCAACGGCCAACTGATCGACGGCGAAGGCCCGGCGCAACCGGTGCTCAATCCTGCGCGGGGCGAAATACTGGTGGAGATCAACGAAGCCAGCGAAGCCCAGGTCGATGCCGCCGTGCGTGCCGCCGACAACGCCTTCGCCGAGTGGTCACAAACCGCGCCGAAAGACCGCTCGCTGCTGCTGCTCAAACTCGCCGATGCCATCGAAGCCCACGGCGAGGAACTGGCGAAGCTGGAATCCGACAACTGCGGCAAACCTTACAGCGCCGCGCTCAACGACGAGATTCCGGCGATTGCCGACGTGTTCCGCTTCTTCGCCGGCGCCAGTCGTTGCATGGGCGGTTCGGCCGCTGGCGAATACTTGCCCGGCCACACCTCGATGATCCGTCGCGATCCGGTCGGCGTGATCGCCTCGATCGCACCGTGGAACTACCCTCTGATGATGGTCGCCTGGAAAATTGCTCCGGCGTTGGCTGCCGGTAATACCGTGGTGCTCAAACCATCGGAACAAACTCCGCTGACCGCGTTGCGTCTGGCCGAACTGGCGTCGGAAATCTTCCCGGCCGGCGTGCTCAATCTGGTATTCGGGCGCGGTCCTACGGTGGGCAGTCCACTGGTGAACCATCCGAAAGTGCGCATGGTTTCCCTGACCGGTTCGATCGCCACGGGCGCCAACATCATTTCCAGCACCGCCGATAGCGTCAAACGCATGCACATGGAACTCGGCGGCAAGGCGCCGGTGATCATCTTTGACGATGCCGATATCGACGCGGCAGTGGAAGGTATACGTACGTTCGGCTTCTACAACGCCGGTCAGGATTGCACTGCTGCGTGCCGGATCTACGCGCAGCAAGGCATCTACGACGCGTTCGTCGAAAAGCTCGGCGCGGCGGTCAGCAGTATCAAGTACGGCTTGCAGGACGATCCGTCGACCGAACTCGGCCCATTGATCACCGCGCAACATCGCGACCGTGTTGCCGGGTTCGTCGAACGCGCCGTGGCACAACCGCACATTCGCCTGATCACCGGCGGCAAATCGGTCGACGGCGATGGTTTCTTCTTCGAACCAACCGTATTGGCCGACGCGCAGCAGGATGACGAAATCGTCCGCCGTGAAGTATTCGGGCCGGTGGTCTCAGTGACGAAATTTACCGATGAAGCACAGGCGCTGGAGTGGGCCAACGATTCGGACTACGGCCTGGCGTCATCCGTGTGGACCTCCGATGTGGGACGCGCGCATCGTCTGTCGGCGCGCTTGCAGTACGGCTGCACATGGGTGAATACGCACTTCATGCTCGTCAGCGAAATGCCCCATGGCGGCCAGAAACTGTCCGGCTACGGCAAGGACATGTCCATGTTCGGGCTGGAGGACTACACCACGGTTCGGCATGTGATGTTCAAGCACTAGGATCCAGAACCTTCGCGAGCAGGCTCGCCCCCACATTTGATCTCTATTTCCTGTGGGAGCGAGCCTGCTCGCGAAAGTGTCACCTCGGCTCCAGAACGGAAACCGGCTCAATGCACCACTTTCCTGGGCCCGCATGAACAAGTTCAGGGGCCATCACCCCCCGGAAAGCATCATCAAAACAAAAGCTCTGCCTGATCGTGTTTCAGCAAGGATATACGATCGAACAGCCTGATTTTTTCATTGGCTTTTTGCCTGGCGTGATCGGACATGACTGCAATCAACTCCTCGAGCTGGCTGACATCTCCAACCACTTTGAATTGCTTTTCCTTGTTGACGAATACAAGCGACTTCTTTTTTCTGGATAACAGTTCGATCACATTGCTGAGCGTACCGGTACTCTTTGCATCCCAGATCATCAAGCCATAGTCAGCCGCTTCGGCCATGACCACGTCTTTTTCGGTGAAAAAGGCTCTTGATCCTTTGGTATGTTTTGAGGCCACGGGCCTGGCGGGCCACTGCCCAAGGTTATTCCTGGGCACCGAGCCGCTGCAGAACACCGTTGTTCTGGAAGCTTCGAGACTCAGCAGGTACTCCTGAATGGAGCTATCAGCGCCACCCGCATCACCCACCACCACCTCAAAATCAGACGCAACGATATTATTGATGCGCTCTTTAACCTTTGGATCAAGGTTCTTGATGTTGATAGAGCCAGCAATAAATACAGTGGTCATTGAGTTCATTTCCAGGTAAGTGCCGCTACGTAAATCTTTCCGACCTTTGGATATTTACGTAAAACGGCGCAGGCCGCGTCCATCGACGCGCCGCTATCAAACAAATCATCTACCAGCAAAACATTCCAGCGCCCGTCAGTAGTGATTTCGTCATTGACGCTAAAACTGTTTCCAATCGCTGCAACCTTGTCTGCTTTGGAATGCAGATCCTTCAACGATTTCCCCGTAGCCGCCTTTCGGAGCAAATCCGAGAAAACCGGTCGCCCGATGATTCGTCCCAACGCCAATGCGACCTCGGTTACCGGTTGGCGCTGACGAATATTCGAAGCTGGCATAGGCACTACGAAACCTACCTGATCCAGTTTTGGGAACACGTTTGTCGCTACCGCTTGAGCAAGTGGGCCGACCTGGTTCCAATCCTTCTGGTACTTGAGCCGGTAGGTCGCCTCACCGATCTCGGTACGCTGATTATCGAAACATGCGTGTCCGCGATCATCGTTGCCGAGAAAGGTACTACTTACCATGTGTTTGTCCAGCACCCAGCCCTGATCCCAAGGGCCATTGATCTGCTTGAGAGACACCTTCATTGAATTCTCCGTTATTCGTAACAATCTCTTTAGCCCTGAAACCAAGGGCCGGGCATCTGCAGCGACGCGTAAGATCAAACAAATAACGGAAAAAACACCGGCTAGGGGTGGTCACGCTGATGCCTGCACAAAAACAGGCATTTCCTACAGATACGACCTTCCTGAAAAACTCTCATCTCCTACAACATCATCCAGTTGCTGCTAAAAAACTGTGGCAAGGGAGCAAACTCCCTCGCCACAGGTAAGGTTGATTTATCTGTCCACCGTGTAAGCCAAATCGCTTTCAGGGTGCCTGCTTCAGTGTTAAAACCGCGAAACACTCCGCATCGCATCCACCAGATAGCGCATGGCGATCCGGTCGCTTTCCGATAGCTCTCGATAACGTTCCACCAGCTTCAATTCCTCGGAATTGAGACGGCGTCTTCTGCGCCCGCCGCCCAAGCAAGGGAAGATGCCCAACATTTCGGTGATGCCCTGTATTTTCGCCATGGACGATGTCCTTCTCTATTGAGTCAAGAAACTGCTGAACCTCACATCGCCCTGCCTCTTCGAGCAGCGTCGTGTGCCCCGCCGGCACGAAGGCTTGTATCCGGTCTTGCCCATAGAATAGGAATTAAATCGGCGTTGAAAAGTGGTTTTTAGAGTAATTAATCGAAAAAAGCAGATATGCCCTCTAAATCAGAGAGCCCTGTCAGAAAAATTACAGACATGTCTTGTTTCATTGCCAGATGACGCAACGCAAACAAGCCTTTTTGCCCGACAATCGAACCGATTAAGCTAGCGGGCATCTGTTTATAGTCCGTTGCGTTTGGCCGAAGGCATGACCGAACCGTAATTTCCGATCCGACAGGTGCCAGGAGCGGCACTGGATTGCACACGACAGGTTGTATTTATGCACCGCAGGAATTTGCTCAAAGCGTCCATGGCCATTGCGGCCTATACCGGTCTTTCCGCGTCGGGCCTGTTGGCCGCTCGCGCTTGGGCGGCCAATGGCGGCGCCGCCGATGGCGAGGCCCAGGCCTTCGATTTCGAAGCGTTGAAGCGTCAGGCCAAGCAGCTCGCCGGCAATGCTTATCAGGATACGAAACAGGTGTTGCCGCCAACCCTGGCGACCATGACTCCGCAGAATTTCAACGCGATCCGCTACGACGGCGAGCATTCCCTGTGGAAGGAAAACAAAGGTCAGCTGGACGTGCAGTTCTTCCACGTCGGCATGGGTTTCCGTCAGCCGGTGCGCATGTACAGCGTTGATCCGAAAACACGCATGGCGCGCGAAGTGCACTTCCGCCCGGCGCTATTCAACTACGAGAACACTTCGGTCGACACCCAGCAGCTCAAGGGCGATCTGGGTTTTGCCGGCTTCAAACTGTTCAAGGCACCGGAGCTGGATCGGCATGACGTGGTGTCGTTTCTCGGCGCCAGCTATTTCCGTGCGGTCGACGCCACTGGCCAATATGGCCTCTCCGCACGCGGCCTGGCCATTGATACCTACGCGAAGAAGCGCGAAGAGTTTCCCGACTTCACCAAGTTCTGGTTCGAGACGCCTGACAAGAACGCAACGCGTTTTGTGGTCTACGCCCTGCTCGACTCGCCGAGCGCCACTGGCGCCTATCGCTTCGACATCGATTGCCAGGCCGAGCGCGTGGTCATGGAAATCGACGCGCACATCAACGCACGCACCACTATCGAACAGTTGGGCGTGGCGCCAATGACCAGCATGTTCAGCTGCGGCACCCACGAACGGCGCATGTGCGACACCATTCACCCGCAAATCCACGACTCCGATCGCCTGGCAATGTGGCGTGGCAATGGCGAGTGGATCTGCCGTCCGTTGAACAACCCGGCTACGCTGCAATTCAACGCATTTGCCGACAAGGACCCGAAGGGTTTCGGCCTGGTGCAGACCGACCACGAATTCGCCAACTATCAGGACACTGTCGACTGGTACAGCAAGCGCCCGAGCCTGTGGGTAGAACCGACAACCGCGTGGGGCGAAGGCTCTATCGATCTGCTGGAAATTCCCACGACCGGCGAGACGCTGGATAACATCGTTGCCTTCTGGACGCCGAAGAAACCCGTGGCTGCCGGTGATTCGCTGAACTACGGGTACAAGCTGTACTGGAGCGCCCTGCCACCGGTCGGCACGCCACTGGCACGGGTCCACGCAACGCGTTCGGGCATGGGCGGCTTCACCGAGGGTTGGGCGCCGGGTGAGCATTACCCGCCAGTCTGGGCGCGGCGCTTTGCCGTGGACTTCACCGGTGGCGGCCTTGAGCGCCTGCCACAGGGCACCGGGATCGAGCCGGTGATTACCTGTTCCAACGGCAAGGTGCAGGACTTCAGCGTGCTGGTGCTGGATGACATCAAGGGTTATCGGATCCTGTTCGATTGGTACCCGACCAATGACAGCGTCGAGCCGGTGGAACTGCGCCTGTTCATTCGCACCAATGACCGCACGTTGAGCGAGACCTGGTTGTACCAATACTTCCCGCCGGCGCCGGATAAGCGTAAATACCCTTGAGGTTCTAAGGCGGCTGTTCTGGCGTCATTCGCGAGCAGGCTCGCTCCCACAGAGGTCCGCATTCCTACCGTGGGAGCGAGCCTGCTCGCGAAGAGGCCCGCCTGGACAACGCAAATTTCTGCCGAATAGAAAAGCCCCGACCATCACCGGCTCGGGGCTTTTGTTTTTCAGCCTTCAATCAATCACGCAAATCCGACTCATGAATGGGCTGATCCCGATGGGTCGCGCGCTGATACTGCGCCGGCCACACTGCTTTGCGCCCGCCCAGATCATCGTCGGCGTGCAGCGGCCAGTACGGATCGCGCAGCAGCTCTCGGGCGAGGAAAATGATATCGGCCTGACAGGTACGCAGAATGTGCTCGGCCTGGGCGGGCTCGGTAATCATGCCGACAGTGCCGGTGGCAATGCCTGACTCTTTGCGTACACGCTCGGCAAAGCGCGTCTGATATCCGGGTCCGACCGGAATTTCCGCGTTTGCAGCTGTCCCTCCTGAAGACACGTCAATGAGATCGGCGCCCAGCGTGTGAAGGCGACGCGCCAGTTCCACGGTCTCGTCCGGATTCCAGCCGTCTTCGACCCAATCGGTCGCCGAGACGCGGACAAACACCGGCAATTCCTCCGGCCATACCGCCCTCACCGCTTCGGTGACTTGCAGTACCAGACGGATGCGATTTTCAAACGAACCACCGTACTGATCGCGACGTTGATTGCTCAGTGGCGAGAGAAACTGATGCAGCAGATAACCGTGCGCGGCATGCACTTCAACCACGCTGAACCCGGCCGTCAGCGCGCGTTTGGCCGCGTCGACGAAGGCCTGGATCACGTCGGCGATCTGCCCTTCATCGAGTTGTTTCGGTTGCGTGTGCTGCGGATCGAAAGCAATCGGCGATGGCCCGACCGGGGTCCAGCCGCCATCCTCGGGTTTGACGCTGCCATGCTTGCCGATCCACGGCCGGTGAGTGCTGGCCTTGCGCCCGGCGTGGGCCAGTTGAATACCAGCGACCGCACCCTGGGCGGTGATGAAGCGGGTGATGCGTTGCAGCGGTGCGATCTGTTCGTCGTTCCACAGGCCAAGGTCTTCGGCGGTGATGCGCCCGTCGGCGGTCACCGCCGTGGCTTCGGTGAAGACCAGACCGGCACCGCCCACCGCGCGGCTGCCCAGGTGCACCAGGTGCCAGTCGTTGGCCAGGCCATCGACGCTGGAGTACTGGCACATCGGCGACACGGCGATGCGGTTGGGCAGGGTCAGTTGGCGCAGGGTAAAGGGTTCAAGCAGCAGACTCATGGGGCACCTCTCGAATCAGTGGGCAGGCTCCAGGGTTCTGTTTGAAAAGTCGACGAGTGACAGAAAAAGGGTGCAGCACCCGCCCCCGCGGGCAAGAATTCGACAAGACGTCACAAGGCCAATCAAGCAGTGCTTAGAGCCTAGTCGACAACCGGAGATGACGGAGGGTTCAGAGTAATTCAGTGTATGAGAGGACGCTTTCGCGAGCAGGCTCGCTCCCACAAGACTGCACCGTACCTGTGGGAGCGAGCCTGCTCGCGAATGGCTTAACGCGGTTCGATATGAGCAATCATCAGTTGCACCGTCTCGTTGCCACGAAACTCGTTGACGTCGAGCTTGTAAGCCAGTTCAACCCACTGGATCGTCGGGTTCGGCCATACATCGCGATCAATGCCAAACGCGATGCCATCGAGCTTCACCGAACCGCATTCGCTTTTCAGCACCACTTTCAAATGCCGTTCGCCAACCACACGCTGCTCGACCAACTGGAACACGCCATGAAACAGCGGCTCCGGAAAGTGCTGACCCCATGGCCCGGCGTGGCGCAAGGCGCGGGCCAGTTCGAGGTGGAACTCTTCGACGGCCAGCGTGCCGTCCGACAACATGCGCCCGGTGAGGTCTTCTTCGCGAAGTTGCCTACGTACTTCAGCGTCGAATGCCTCGGCAAACAGCGGAAAATTCTCCTGCGGCAAGGTCAGACCAGCGGCCATCGCGTGGCCACCGTACTTGGCGATCAGGTTCGGATGCTGCGCCGCGACCACGCTGAGCGCATCGCGGATATGGAAACCCTGCACCGAGCGACCGGAGCCCTTGAGCAGACCATCACCGGCATCGGCGAAAGCAATGGTCGGGCGGAAATAGCGCTCTTTCATGCGCGAAGCGAGAATGCCGATCACACCCTGATGCCACTCCGGGTCGAACAGGCACAGACCAAACGGCATCGACTCGACCGGCAGATCCTTGAGCTGCGCCAGCGCTTCGCGCTGCATGCCCTGCTCGATGGATTTGCGATCCTGGTTCATGCCGTCCAGTTGCGCAGCCATCTCCCGCGCCAGATTGGCGTCGGCAGTGAGCAGGCATTCGATGCCCAGGCTCATGTCGTCCAGACGCCCGGCGGCGTTCAGGCGAGGGCCGACAATAAAACCCAAGTCGGTGGAAGTGATCCGCCCAGCCTCTCGCTTGGCAACTTCGAGAATCGCCTTGATCCCCGGCCGCGCCCGGCCGGCACGAATCCGCTCCAGCCCTTGATGCACAAGAATGCGGTTGTTGGCATCCAGCGGCACCACGTCGGCGACGCTGCCCAGCGCCACCAGATCGAGCAGTTCGCCGATGTTCGGTTGCGGTTTGCTCTCGTACCAGCCGAGGCTGCGCAGGCGTGCGCGCAATGCCATCAGGACATAAAAAATCACCCCGACACCGGCCAGCGCCTTGCTTGGAAATTCGCAGCCCGGCTGGTTCGGATTGACCAGCGCATCGGCCTGCGGCAGTTCATCGCCGGGCAAGTGGTGGTCGGTGATCAACACTTTCAGTCCGGCGCGCTTGGCCGCCGCGACGCCTTCGACACTGGAAATACCATTGTCGACGGTGATCAATAATTGCGGTTCACGGGTTAGCGCGACTTCGACGATTTCCGGCGTCAGGCCGTAGCCGTACTCGAAACGGTTCGGCACCAGATAATCGACATGCGCCGCGCCCAGCAGGCGCAGGCCGAGCACACCGACGGTGCTGGCGGTGGCGCCGTCCGCGTCGAAGTCGCCGACGATCAGAATGCGTTGGCGTTGCTCCAATGCCGTCACCAGCAGATCGACCGCCGCATCAATGCCTTTGAGCTGCTGAAACGGGATCAGGCGCGCCAGACTTTTGTCCAGCTCCGCTTCAGATTGCACGCCCCGCGCCGCGTACAGGCGGGTCAGCAGTGGCGGCAGATCACCGAGGAAAGGCAGCGTGGCAGGCAGTTGACGAGGTTCGATACGCATGGGGCGACGGAGGCTTCTCTTTGATTCGTGGGAAATATCAGCGGTGATGCGACCTCAGCCGCGCTCACCTTGCAGCCATTGCAACTGGACTTCGTGCTGACCGCGATCATCGGTGACGAAGATCGTGCCTTCGCTGATCATCACGTCCCACTTGATGACGCGCGGCATGTCCTTGGCCAGGGTTTCCAGCACTTCCTGCGGAACGGCTGCGATGTTGACGTTTTTCAGGTTCTTGATCGCCGGGATCACCTTGGTTTCCCAGACTCGCAGGCTGCCGTAGGCCAGCAGGCTGGTGCGTTCGGTGCGGCGCGAGCACCAGGTCAGGCGATCGGCATCCGGCTGGCCGACTTCGATCCAGTGCAGGACACGGTCGTCCAGGCTCTTTTCCCACAAGGCCGGTTCATCCACGTCTGACAGACCACGGCCGAACGACAGTTGCTCGTTGTACCAGAGCGCGTAGGCCAGCAGCCGCACGGTCATGCGTTCTTCGGTTTCCGAAGGGTGACGGGCGATGGTCTGCTTGACGCTTTCGTAAACGCTGCGGTCGAGGTCGGTGAGGTTCAGTTCGAATTTGTAGGTAGTGGACGGCTGGGCCATGAACGGGCTTCTTGATACGAGGAAAGTCGGCAAGTCTAACCGATGCCACCGGCAATCATCGAATTGATGGCGATCAAGCTGCGGCGTCTGACAGCCGGCTATGTTAAAACCCTGTATCCGCTCAGCCTTGTCCCACAGGATTTCGCATGCCGTTCACCAGCAAACCGCTCTCGGGTCTGAAAGTCATTGAATTGGGTACGCTGATCGCCGGGCCGTTCGCCTCGCGCATTTGTGGCGAGTTTGGCGCTGAAGTGATCAAGATCGAGTCGCCGGACGGCGGCGATCCCCTGCGCAAGTGGCGCAAGTTGTACGAAGGCACCTCGTTGTGGTGGTTCGTCCAGGCGCGCAACAAGAAGTCGCTGACCCTGAACCTCAAACACCCCGACGGTTTGGCGATCCTGAAACAACTGCTCGGTGAAGCCGACATCCTCATTGAAAACTTCCGCCCCGGAGTGCTGGAAAAACTCGGTCTGAGCTGGGAAACGTTGCATGCACTGAATCCGAAACTGGTGATGGTGCGCCTCTCCGGTTTCGGTCAGACCGGGCCGATGAAAGACCAGCCAGGTTTCGGTGCGGTCGGCGAGTCCATGGGCGGTCTGCGGTACATCACCGGTTTTGAAGATCGGCCACCGGTGCGTACCGGGATTTCCATCGGCGATTCGATTGCCGCGCTATGGGGCGTGATCGGTGCGCTGATGGCGCTGCGTCATCGCGAGGTCAACGGCGGACTCGGCCAGGTGGTTGACGTTGCTCTGTATGAAGCGATCTTCGCGATGATGGAAAGCGTCGTGCCGGAGTTCGACGTGTTCGGTTTCATCCGTGAACGCAGCGGCAACATCATGCCGGGCATCACGCCTTCTTCGATCCACACCAGCGCCGACGGCAAGCATGTGCAGATTGGCGCCAATGGTGATGCGATCTTCAAACGCTTCATGCTCGTGATTGGCCGCGAAGATCTTGCCAACGACCCACTGCTGGCCAGTAACGACGGGCGCGACAGTCGCCGGGACGAGTTGTATGGCGTGATTGATCGCTGGGTCAATTCGTTGCCGCTGCAAACTGTGCTCGACTTGCTCAATCAGGCCGAGGTGCCGGTGAGCCGGATCTTCAGCGCCGAGGACATGTTCAACGATCCGCAGTATCTGGCGCGGGAGATGTTCCTTCACGCCAAGCTGCCGGATGGCAAGGACTTCAAGATGCCCGGCATCGTCCCGAAACTTTCCGAAACTCCAGGTTCGTCCGAGTGGGTCGGACCGCAGCTTGGCGAACACAATGCGCTGGTGCTTGGCGGTCTGGGTTACGACGTGGAGCAAATCGCTCGGCTGCGTAAAGACGGAGCCATTTAAGCTGAAGCGTCAGCAGACATCGGGCAGCAACCGCGCCCCTCTACTTTGGACGTTGTTCGGTCTGATGGTGCTTGGCCTGCCGTTGATAGCCCATGCGAAACCGACGCTGATCTGGCTGCTGCGCGACTTGCCGCCCATGACGATTCTTGAAGGACCGAAGAAAGGCCAGGGTGTCATCGATCAACTGATGCCGCTGTTGATCGCCGGCATGCCGCAGTACGAGCACACGCTGATGCGCGTCAACCGCGCTCGCGGCTGGCAGATGCTCGAGGAGAACTCGCTGGCTTGCGACCCCGCGCTGCTCTGGAGCAAGGCGCGCGCACAGTCGGTGACCTATTCGATCCCGGCGATTCGCGCCGTGAGCAATGGGCTGGTGGTGCGCCAGCAGGATCGCGGCGTGCTCGCCCCTTATCTGGTCGCGGGCGAAGTTGATCTGGCGGCGCTGCTGACGGATGGCGCAAAGCAGCTCGGCGTAGTTGCCGAGCGCAGTTATGGCGAGTTCATCGATAACATCCTGCAACAGGCACCCAAAGGCTCACTCACGCCGCACTACGGCAACGATGCGCTGAGCAATCTGTTGTCGATGCAGCGTCTGGGACGGCTGCAAGTGGTGCTCGGCTATTGGCCGGAAATCCGCTATCAGGCCCGGCACGCACAGATTGACGAAGAAGAACTGCAGTTTTATCCGATCCGGGGCAGCGAGAAATATCTCTCGGGCTACATTGCCTGCTCCGGCACCGAACAAGGGCGCCAAGCCATCGGCGAGATCAATCAGCTGCTGCGCAGCCTGCCGCGCGAACATTTCAATGAGCTTTATGCGCAATGGCTTGATCCAGCAAGAAGAGTGGGCTATCTGGCCGATGCCCGGGCTTTCTTCGAGCTGCAAGCCGCGCATTGAGCAAATCCCGGGCAAAAAGAAACCCCGAGAAGTGGGGAGACGACTCGGGGTTAAACGTGGTCTGCTTCGAGACCCGTAGCAGCAAGCGACAAGCACCGGAGCACAATGCTTGATCCTGCTGTTATGGGGTCTGACTGACAGGGATGCAGGAAGGTTCCCACAAAAAATTTTTCATCTTTTACAGGGCCGGACGCTTGTCCAGAGCCGCATTGCGCAACGCCGCGATGACGCAGGGTTTCAGCCGCCCTTCGGCGATCATGACGTCACGGTGCAGGCCGTCCACCACGTCTGTCAGCAAGCGCTTGTCGCTCAACTGGGCCTGACTGAATTCGCGTTCCACCACAATTGCGCCGCTGCTGTTCTTCAGCGTCACCAGACATTCACCATGGCTGCCACGAGGGGTCAGCGTCACCTGATACGGGCTCAGAGCCTCACCGAGCAATAGACTGATACTTTCCATCTCGATCTCCACTCAATAGTCCGAAAACACAGTGCCTGGGGCGTGTTCACAATAAATGACCACCGGCCCGAGAAGAAAGTTCTGCCTGTCCCGTCCTGATCTCGCGGGACCGCGTCTGACAGAGCATGCACGGCGAAGATGACAGAAAGATAACCGCGAGTTTCAGGCCTCGATGAGTTCCTGTGCAGTCAGCAGATAACTGTCCAGCAGACCTCTCATCAACACCGCCGAGACCGGCGTTTGCAGCCGCCCCAGCAGGCGCAGGCGCTGTTGGCGAAGCACCGGTTCGAGGTCACTCAACAGGCTCTGTGCGACCGCGCCCAGCAGAATCAGTGCACGCGCCTCATGGTGCGCCGCCAGGTGATGAATCAGAGCGAGGCCATCACCGCCCTTGAGTTGCGGATCGCAGATGGCGATATCGACTGCGCCGCGATGCCCCAGTGAACTCAGGGCCGACGCAAGCGAAGGCGCGGTCAATACATCGTAGATGCCGATGGCATTAAGCATTTGATGCAATGCCATCAGCTGGAACGGGTTGGGTTCAAGAATCAGGACTTTAAGCGAGCGCATGGGCGACCTCTGAAGCGATCATCGCGGACTCTCACCGCAGTTGTCGTTCACTCTAGGGCAGGCGTCTTAAGCCTCCCATCAGAAAAGGAGCCGCGTCTTGCAGGACATTTCCTTACTTTATTGCAGACATCGGCAACCGCTCTCGGTCCGGCGCTGGGTGATGTCGGTCCAGCCGCCCAACAAGCCGCGCAATTTGCCGTCGCCGCTGTAAAACGGCACCGTCCACTGATAGACCTCACGCGGCCCGCCATTGAACAGCAACTGCCGCTTGCTGAAGCGCGATTTGCGGGTCTGCAACTGCGCGATGAACTCCTCGTGCAGCATGCGCGCGGTGGCTTCGGGAAACGCATCGACCTCGATCAGCAAGCGTCCGTGCATCTGGTCCAGGCGCACCGACAGCGCCTCTTCGTAACTGCGGTTGCAGATGATCAGGCGCCCCTGCAGATCACGAACAAACACCGGGTCGGGCATGGAATCAATCAGGGCGTGCTGAAAGGCCAGTTGGTCCCCCAGTTCCTTTTCCGCTGCGCAGCGCAACTTGATCACGGCCGCCAGCCGCCTGTTCCAGACCAATGACAATATTCCGAAAACACCGATCACGCCCATCGCCCAGCATCCCCACTCGACCAACTGCTGCCAGATCGACGGCACCGGCGTCGGCGAAATGCCTTCGAGCCATTTGAGACGGATCGCCCGCAACTCCGCCGCAGGGAAAGCTTCCAGCGCCTTGTTGAGAATACTCAGCAGCTGCGGCATGCCTTTTCGTACAGCCAGATGATCGGCTTCCCACTTGCCCTCCACCAGGCCTCCAACCTTGAGCATCCCCAACGGGTAAAGCTGCGCGCCGATTTCGTTTTCGATCGTGGCGTAGGCCTCACCGCTCTCGACCAGTGCTCGCGCTTCGGCATAGGTCTTCACCGAGCGTATTTCAATCGCGGGGTAGTCACGCCGGATCAGATCCTCCAGCGCATGCCGGGCCGGCAGTACCACCACGCGATTCGCCAGTTGTTCAAAGGATTCCACGATCGGCGCGTTGGCATGCCCGACGAAGACCCACCCCGCTCCCCCGAAGGCGTGGCTGAAATCCAGGAACATCTTGCGCTCGTCGCTCACGGCCAGGGTCGTACTGATGTCCGCGACCCCGGTTTGCAGACGTTCGAGCATATGATCGGTAGAAAACGATTCCTGATGCTCGAATTGCAGGCCCGTCATTGCACTGACGCGTTTGAGCACATCGTTGTTCAGACCGCTCCACTGCCCGTGTTCGTCCTGAAACAGGTACAGCGGATACTGAACCGAGGCGACTGTGACCTTGGGATTGTCACGGATCCATTGTCGCTCGTGCGCATCCAGTTCGACAGGTGGCACATTGACTGACGCATGCGCCTGATCGAGTGCCATTTGCGCTGCCATGGCACTGTTGCATCCCAGCATCGCCCACAAAACCAACCAGCCCAGTGCCGGTTTCAAACCTCTGTAAAACAGCATTGCCATTTCCTTCGTGATCGACTCACCCGTCCTTCATGGGTGAAAACCCGAGCAGTGTGGCAGCAGAAACAAAAAAGCCCGTCAGGAGACGGGCTTCAAAATGTGACAGCTTTTGCGCGCTTAAAGGGGCTTGCCGCGGTTGCCATGCTGGCTGACAAAGGCTTGCACGGCTTTCAGATCGTTTGGCAGAACAGTGCAGCGCTCGTTTCGCTCAAACAAATCAGAAAGATGTGCAGGTAGCTCGAGCGCTTTTCCTACACCTGCTTTCTCCACTGCCTCAGGAAACTTGACCGGATGGGCAGTGCCGAGAATCACCATTGGAATGTCCAGACTGCGACGGCATTCGCGCGCGGCCTTGACGCCAATGGCGGTGTGCGGATCCAGCACTTCGCCGGTCTGCTCGTAGACTTCAGCGATGGTTTCGCAGGTTTGTGCGTCATCCACGGCCAGCGAGTCGAACAGTTTGCGCGCTTCGGTCCAGCGCTCTTGTTCAACGCTGAAGCTGCCGTCCTTTTTGAACGAGTCCATCAGGCCGGCGATCGCCGCACCGTTACGCCCGTGCAGGTCGAACAGCAGACGCTCGAAGTTCGACGACACCATGATGTCCATCGACGGCGACAGCGTTGCGTGCAGGGTTTCCTTGACGTACTGGTTGCCGCTCATGAAGCGGTGCAGGATGTCGTTGCGGTTGGTCGCTACGATCAACTGGTTGATCGGCAGGCCCATGTTGCGCGCCAGGTAGCCGGCGAAGATGTCGCCGAAGTTGCCGGTCGGTACCGAGAACGACACCGAACGCGCCGGGCCGCCCAACTGCAGGGCCGCGTGGAAGTAGTAGACGATCTGGGCCATGATCCGCGCCCAGTTGATCGAGTTCACCGCCACCAGACGCGTGCCTTTGAGGAAGCTCTGGTCGGCGAAGCTGTTCTTGACCATTTCCTGGCAGTCATCGAAGTTGCCTTCGATGGCGATGTTGTGGATGTTCTCGCCGAAGATCGTCGTCATCTGCCGACGCTGCACTTCGGATACACGCTGGTGCGGGTGCAGGATGAAGATGTCGACGTTTTCGCAGTGCTTGCAGCCTTCGATGGCCGCCGAACCGGTATCGCCGGAGGTGGCGCCGACGATCACCACGCGCTCGCCGCGCTTTTCCAGCACGTAATCGAGCAGACGACCGAGCAGTTGCAGGGCGAAGTCCTTGAACGCCAGGGTCGGGCCGTGGAACAGCTCGAGCACCCATTCATTACCGTTCAACTGACGCAGTGGCGCCACGGCGCTGTGGGCGAACACACCGTAGGTTTCTTCGAGAATCTTCTTGAAGTCGGCGTCGGGAATGCTGCCGGTGACGAACGGACGCATCACCCGGAAGGCCAGCTCGTGATACGGCAGGCCGGCCCAGGAAGCGATTTCTTCCTGAGTGAAACGTGGCAGGTTTTCCGGGACGTACAGACCGCCATCGGTCGCCAGACCGGCCAGCAGGACCTCTTCGAAATTCAGGGCCGGGGCCTGGCCGCGAGTACTGATATATCGCATTTTTTTCAAACCTTCGGTTTGAGCTGCAAGCTGCAAGCTGCAAGTCGCAAGTAAAAGCCAGACTGCTTCTCTCTTGCCGCTTGCAGCTCGAAGCTTGCCGCTGCTTTTAGTTCAAATGTTCGACACGGATCCGTACAACCGGGCCGTCGACGCCAGCCAGTGCTTCCAGCGCGGTGATCGCATCGTTGATGCGTTGCTCGACCACGCGGTGGGTCAGCAGGATCATCGGCACCAGACCGTCATGCTCTTCGACTTCCTTCTGCATGATCGATTCGATATTGATGCCGCGCTCCGACAGGATGCTCGCCACCTGGGCCAGTACGCCCGGATGATCCTTGGCGTGAATGCGCAGGTAATAAGCGCTTTCGCAGGCTTCGATCGGCAGGATCGGATGCGCCGACAGCGAGTCCGGCTGGAAGGCGAGGTGCGGCACACGGTTTTCCGGGTCGGAAGTCATCGCGCGAACCACGTCGACCAGGTCGGCGATCACCGAAGAAGCGGTCGGCTCCATGCCAGCGCCGGCACCGTAGAACAGCGTCGAACCGGCGGCGTCGCCGTTGACCATCACTGCGTTCATCACGCCGTTGACATTGGCGATCAGGCGATCGGCCGGAATCAGCGTCGGGTGCACGCGCAACTCGATGCCGGCGTCAGTGCTGCGCGCCACACCGAGGTGCTTGATGCGATAGCCCAGCGCTTCGGCGTAGTTGACGTCGGCGGTGGTCAGTTTGGTGATGCCTTCGGTGTAAGCCTTGTCGAATTGCAGCGGAATACCGAAGGCAATCGACGCCAGAATGGTCAGCTTGTGCGCGGCATCGATGCCTTCGACGTCGAAGGTCGGATCGGCTTCGGCGTAACCCAGCGCCTGCGCTTCGGCGAGCACGTCTTCGAACGTACGGCCCTTCTCGCGCATTTCTGTGAGGATGAAGTTGCCGGTGCCGTTGATGATCCCGGCAACCCAGTTGATGCGGTTGGCGGACAGGCCTTCGCGGATCGCCTTGATCACCGGAATGCCACCGGCCACCGCTGCTTCGAACGCCACGATCACGCCTTTCTCGCGTGCCTTGGCAAAAATCTCATTACCGTGAACGGCTATCAGCGCCTTGTTCGCGGTGACCACATGCTTGCCATTCTCGATGGCCTTGAGTACCAGCTCGCGGGCAACGGTGTAGCCGCCCATCAGCTCTATGACGATGTCGATCTCAGGGTTCGTGGCCACTTCGAAGACATCGTTGGTAATCGCAATACCGGTCGTCTGGAACTGAGGCTTTGGCGTGCGCGTGGCAATTTGTGCCACTTCGATTCCACGCCCGGCACGACGAGCAATTTCCTCGGCGTTGCGCTGAAGTACGTTGAAGGTACCGCCACCGACGGTCCCTAACCCACAGATGCCTACTTTGACCGGATTCACTGTGAACTCCCCATGAAACGGCCGACACAGGGTCGGCCGGAAAACAACCGCGTGCTCGCGGCTCTCTGTTGATGGCCCGGCGCTGTTGCTGCCGGACCACGATCGTCAACGGTTGCCCGTGACGATGCGATTTACTTCGCGCCCAGCGCCAGTTTGGCGACTTGTGGCGCCGGCTGGTAGCCCGGAATGACCTGGCCGTCGGCCAAAACGATGGCCGGTGTGCCATTCACGCCGATCGACTGACCGAGGGCGAATTGCTTGGAAACCGGGTTATCGCACTTGGCGGCCTTGATTTCCTTGCCATCGACCATTTTGTCCATCGCGGCTTTCTTGTCTTTCGAGCACCACACTGCTTGCAGCTGCTCGTCACCCGGCGAATTCAGGCCCTGGCGCGGAAAAGCCACGTAGCGCACTTCAATGCCGCGCTTGTTCAGCTCGGGCACTTCCGCATGCAGTTTGTGGCAGTACGGACAGGTGGTGTCGGTGAACACGGTGATGTGCGACTTGGTCTCGCCCACGGCCGGGTAGACCACGGTTTCGGCCACCGGGATGGCATTGATCAGTTTGGAAATGCCCAGGCGTTCGGTCTTCTCGGTCAGGTTGACCGGTTTGCCATTCGCCAGCTGATACAGGTTGCCCTGCACGATGTACTGGCCATCGGCGCTGGCGTACAGCACGCGGCTGCCTTTGAGTTTGACTTCGTACATGCCAGGCAACGGGCTGGCACTGATGCTCTCGACCGGAACCTCGAGTTCGAGTTTTTCCAGGCTTTGACGAATGGCTTTGTCGGCCGCGTCGTCGGCGACGGCAAAGGTGCTCACCAACGCAATGGCGGCGGCAGCGAAAATCTGGGTCAGACGCATGAGTACTCCTGAGGGCGGGCCAATGAAACGGTCAGAACGCCCGTGCGAAACACCGGGTCATAACCGTCCATCGTGCAAACCGGCAAAGCCTAACACATAAGGTCACGAGGGCCGAATGCGCCTGTCGCCACACACTCATGTGCAACTGACACACCTTCATGCTTGTACAGCTGACCCACAACTACATGTGGCTGACACACATTATTGTGGCGAGGGGATTTATCCCCGATGGGTTGCGAAGCAGCCCTGAACCATCCACCGCGATCTTTCAGTCAAAATCGAGCCAGCGGGGTTTGCGACTGCTGCGCAGCCGAACGGGGATAAATCCCCTCGCCACAGGTCAGTATTTCAACATTATGGGATGTGTCAGCCGCGTGGGTGGTGCTTGGCGTGCAAGTCCTGCAAGCGGGCGCGGGCGACGTGGGTATAGATTTGGGTGGTGGAAAGGTCGCTGTGCCCGAGCAGCATCTGCACCACGCGCAAGTCGGCGCCATGGTTGAGCAGGTGCGTGGCAAACGCGTGACGCAAGGTGTGCGGCGACAGCGACTTGCTGATCCCGGCGACCTTGGCCTGATGCTTGATGCGATGCCAGAACGTCTGCCGGGTCATCTGCTCGCCGCGCTGGCTGGGGAACAGTACATCGCTGGGGCGGCCACCGAGCAACTCGCCACGACCATCACGCATATAACGCTCGACCCAGACAATCGCCTCCTCACCCATCGGCACCAGACGCTCCTTGCTGCCCTTGCCCATCACCCGCAATACGCCCTGGCGCAGGTTGACCTGCTCCAGCGTCAGGCTGATCAGTTCGGTCACGCGCAGGCCACAGGCATACAGCACTTCCAGCATCGCGCGGTCACGCTGGCCGATGGCGTCACTCAGGTCCGGCGCCTTGAGCAGCGCCTCGACATCGGCTTCCGACAGCGACTTGGGCAACGGCCGCCCCAGTTGCGGCATGTCGACGCGCAACGTCGGGTCGACGCTGATCAGTTTTTCCCGCAACAAATAGCGATAAAAGCCACGCACCCCGGAGAGAAATCTCGCCGTCGAGCGTGGCTTGTAGTTTTGCTCCAGCCGCCACGCCAGGTGATCGAGGATCAATTCGCGGCCGGCATTGATCAGCTCGAGATTTTTCTCCTGCAACCAGCCGTTGAACAGCGCGAGGTCGCTGCGATAGGCGTCGCGGGTGTTGTCGGACAGGCCTTTCTCCAGCCATAAAGCGTCGAGGAATTGATCAATCAGCGGATGGTCGATGGCAGGCATGGGTGCTCGGGGCAGGCAGTTTTTCACACTGCGCGCAAATAGACAGTGAACGACGGGAATGGCCGCTAGTCTTTCATAGCCAGCCAGATCAAGGAACAGGGAGCATCAATGAACGAGCAGCAAATTCTCTTGGCATTTGGCGGGATCGGCGCGGCGGCGCTGGGTTGTCAGTGGCTGGCATGGCGCCTGAAGCTGCCGGCCATTCTGTTTCTGCTGCTGACCGGCATTTTGGCCGGCCCGGTGCTGGGTTGGCTCGACCCGCAGGAAATGTTCGGCCCGCTGCTGATGCCACTGGTGTCGCTGGCAGTGGCGCTGATTCTGTTCGAAGGCAGCCTGACCCTGCACCTGTCGGAATGGAAAGAGATCGGCAGCGTCGTTCATCGACTGGTGACCCTCGGTGCGATTTCGACCTGGATCGTCATCGCGGTAGCCACGCATTTCCTGCTGGGCTTCGACTGGATGCTGGCGATTCTGTTTGGCAGCCTGACGCTGGTCACCGGTCCGACCGTAATCGTGCCGATGCTGCGGGTGGTGCGGCCAAAAGCTTCGATTGCCAACATCCTGCGCTGGGAAGGCATCGTCATCGATCCGATCGGCGCTCTGCTCGCGGTCGTGGTGTACAGCTTCATCATCGCCAGCGCTGACGGTCATGGCCTCAAGCAAAGCCTCTTCACCTTCGGCGGGGTGATTCTCTGCGGCGCGGTGTTTGGTGTCGTCGGTGGCTGGCTGCTGGGGACGGTGATCCGGCGTCAGTGGCTGCCGGAATACCTGCACAACCTGGCCTCGCTGGCGGCGGTGCTGGCGATTTTCATCGGTGCCAACCAAGTGATGCATGAGTCCGGCCTCCTGGCGGTGACGCTGATGGGCATGTGGCTGGCCAACATGAAAGGCGTGGACGTGCGGCACATTCTGCACTTCAAGGAAAACCTCAGCGTGTTGCTGATTTCCGGGCTGTTCATCCTGCTCGCGGCGCGTCTGGATCTGAACGCTTTGCTTGGCCTGGGGCCGCTGGTGTTGATTCTTCTGCTGGTGATCCAGCTGATCGCCCGTCCGTTGAATGTTTTGCTCAGCACCGCCGGTTCCAGTCTGAGCTGGCGCGAACGAGCGTTGCTGTGCTGGATCGCGCCGCGCGGAATCGTCGCTGCGGCTGTCTCGGCGATTTTCGCAATTCGCCTGGATGAATCCGGGCATGAAGGCGCCCTGCTCCTGGTGCCGCTGACCTTTGCGGTGATCATCGGCACCGTGGTTTTGCAAAGCGCGACGGCGCGACCGCTGGCACGGCTGTTAAAGGTCGCCGAACCGGCGCCGAGCGGTTTTCTGATCGTTGGAGCCAATGGCCCGGCCCGTGAATTGGGCAAGTCGCTGCAACAGCTGGGCAGCCGCGTGCTGCTGACCGATTCGAGCTGGGAGAATATCCGCGCGGCACGCATGGAAGGCTTGCCGACTTACTTCGGCAACCCGGCGTCGCAGCATGCCGACGCGCATCTGGATCTGGTGGGGTTGGGGCATTTGCTGGCACTGTCACCGTCGGGCGAGCTGAACACATTGGCGGCGATGCGCTTTCGTCATGACTTCGGTCATCAGCGCCTGTTCGGCCTGGCCAGCGGCCATGAAAGCCGCCGCAGCGACAAGCACCGCGCGAGCCTGGAACACCGGGGCAATCAATTGGGCAGTGAGGCACTGACCTATTCGAAACTGGCCGGCCAGATGGGCCAGGGAGCGGAGCTTTACAGCACGACATTGACGGACGGCTTCGGCTGGGAGGATTACCAAGCGCTGCACGGCAATCGTGCAACGCTGCTGTTCATGCGTGATGACAGCTGCTGGGTGCATGTGGTGACACCGGAAACGGCGTTGAAGCCGGGAGCTGGGTGGACGTTGCTGGCATTGATTCAACCGCAAGGTTCCGGCGCCTGACGGATCGATTCGCGAGCAGGCCCCACATTCGGACTTCGGTGGGAGCGAGCCTGCTCGCGAAGGCCGCGACTCGGTCACGGATAGACTGAAGATCCTTGCAGCACAAATCCCGGGCAACAAAAAAGCAGCCCGTAGGCTGCTTTTTTCTGCATCGGAAGCTGGGCTTAAGCCAGTTTTTCCTTGATGCGTGCTGCTTTACCCGACAGGTCGCGCAGGTAGTACAGCTTGGCTTTACGTACGTCACCGCGACGTTTGACAGCCATGCTGTCGATCTGCGGGGAGTAGGTCTGGAAAGTACGTTCTACGCCAACACCGTTGGAGATTTTACGAACGGTGAACGCACTGTTCACGCCGCGGTTACGCTTGGCGATTACAACGCCTTCGAACGCTTGCAGACGGGAACGATCGCCTTCCTTCACTTTCACCTGAACGACAATAGTGTCGCCTGGGGCGAAGGTAGGGATTTCTTTGGTCATCTGCTCTGCTTCGAGTGCAAGGATGATTTTGTTGGTCATGCTGTGCTCCTAAGGTAAATCGTTCGATCTACCATCGATACGTTGTTAACTATCGTCCCGCTCGCGGATGTATTCCTCGAGCAGCTTCTTCTCTTCTCCAGAAAGCGAGCGGCTTTCCAGAAGATCGGCGCGTCGTTCATAGGTCCGACCAAGGGACTGCTGTAAACGCCAACGCCGGATATGCGCGTGATTGCCACTCAGCAACACGTCGGGAACACGCTGATCCGCATACACCTCCGGGCGGGTGTAGTGCGGGCAATCCAGCAGACCATCCGTAAAGGAATCTTCCTCAGCGGAATCCGCATGCCCTAAAGCTCCAGGCAGCAGTCGTGTAACCGCATCGATCAGGACCATGGCCGGCAGCTCGCCGCCAGACAGTACATAGTCGCCAATCGACCACTCTTCATCGACATGAGCCTCAATAAAGCGCTCGTCAATGCCTTCGTAGCGGCCGGCAATCAGGATCAATGCATCCGATTGTGCCAGCTCGCGTACCGCCGACTGAGTCAGTTGACGGCCTTGGGGGGACAGGTAAATCACCTTCGCCGCCTCCCCGGCTGCTGCTTTGGCCTGAGCCAGTGCATCTTCCAGGGGCTTGATCTTCATCACCATGCCCGGACCACCGCCAAACGGGCGATCGTCCACAGTGTGATGCCGATCCGTCGTGTAATCTCGCGGATTCCAACAGGTCAGCTGCAAGAGCCCCTGTTTGACCGCACGACTGGTGATGCCGTAATCGCCAATGGCGGAAAACATCTCGGGAAACAGACTGATCACTTCTACGCGCAAGTTAGCCACGTTCAGAAGTCCGCGTCCCAATCCACCTTCATCTCGCCCGCTTCCAGGTCGACGGCCAACACGCATTGCTCCGTATAGGGCAACAGGCGTTCGCGATCATCCAGGCTGCCAGCGCAAGGCTTGACGACCATTACATCATTGGCGCCGGTTTCCAGAAGATGATCGATTTTCCCGAGCAATTGCCCAAGGGTGTCGATGACCTTCAGACCTTCCAGCTGGTACCAGTAGTACTCGCCTTCGGTCAATTCAGCGAACAGGTTGCGCGGCACGCAGATCTCATAACCGGCCAGAAGACGAGCTTCTTCACGATCATCGAGACCCTTGAGCTTGGCGACCAGGAACTTGTCGCTCCCGCGTCCACTGACCAGCTCGACCTGTTTGACATTGCCTTCGCGCTTGAGCGTCCAGGTTTTGTACTGCAACAGGTTTTCAGTCGGATCAGTAAAGGAATACACCTTCACTTCGCCGCGAACGCCATGAACAGAATAAATTTTGCCAATAACAATCAAATCATCGGCAGGGGCTGGCGTCGCGTTCATATTGCTCAGGCCGCAGCCTTGGCAGATTCCTTCAACAACTGAGCAACGCGCTCAGAAGGTTGTGCACCAACGCTCAGCCAGTAGGCAACGCGCTCTTGGTTCACGGACAGACGGATTTCCTGACCACGGGCAACAGGGTTGAAGAAACCAACCTGTTCTTTGTGGGAGCCGTCACGCGGGTTACGCGAGTCGGTTACGGTCAGGTGGTAAAACGGGCGCTTTTTGGAGCCGCCAAGGGCAAGACGGATTGTTAGCATGTGAACATCGTTCCTGTAGTCGGTGCTGCAAATCTAAATGCACAGCGGGCATGGGTGCCCGAAAGGCCGCATATTCTAAGGAATATCCGGACTTTTGCAAATGACTTTTTCCGGCGCCCATGGCATGCCGTGCAGATTTGCATAGAGAGCCGTCGATAAAAACGGCCAGTCAGCTCCCGCCGAGTGCGGGTTTGCTGTTGATCCTGCGTCCTTGCAGGGTCTGCGCCGGTGCGACGACCGGCGAAGTCTTGGTGTCCTGTCTCACATTTTCGGCATGCCGCCGCCGGGCAGCATACCGCCCATGCCGCGCATCATTTTTGCCATACCGCCCTTGGCGGTGAATTTCTTCATCATCTTCTGCATCTGCTTGTGCTGCTTGATCAAGCGGCCGATGTCCTGCACCTGCGTGCCGGAACCCATGGCGATCCGGCGCTTGCGCGAACCGCTGATCAGCTCAGGATCGCGGCGCTCGGCCGGGGTCATGGAATTGATGATGGCTTCCATCTGCTTGAACTGCTTCTCTGCGGCGTTCTGGGCATTGCCCATCTGCGACAGGTTGACGCCGCCGATGCTCGGCAGTTTGTCCATGAGGCCGCCGAGGCCGCCCATGTTCTTCATCTGTTGCAGCTGATCGCGGAAGTCTTCGAGGTCGAAGCCCTTGCCCTTCTTCAGCTTCTTGGCCAGTTTGTCGGCCTTGTCCTTGTCCAGCGTCGCTTCGGCCTGCTCGATCAGGCTGAGCACGTCGCCCATGCCGAGGATCCGCGAGGCGATACGCTCAGGGTGGAACGGATCGAGCGCTTCGCTCTTCTCGCCCATACCGATGAACTTGATCGGCTTGCCGGTGATGGCGCGCACCGACAGCGCGGCACCACCACGGGCGTCGCCGTCGACCTTGGTCAGGATCACACCGGTCAGCGGCAGCGCATCGCCGAACGCCTTGGCCGTGTTGGCGGCGTCCTGACCGGTCATGGCGTCGACCACGAACAGGGTTTCGACCGGGTTGATCGCAGCGTGCAGCGCCTTGATCTCGCCCATCATCTCTTCGTCGATGTGCAGACGACCGGCGGTATCGACGATGACCACGTCGATGAATTTCAGTTTGGCTTCTTTAATAGCCGCATTGGCGATGTCGACCGGCTTCTGGCTCAGGTCGGACGGGAAGAACGTCACGCCGATGTCGTTGGCCAGGGTTTCCAGCTGCTTGATCGCCGCCGGACGATAGATGTCCGCAGACACGACCATGACCGACTTCTTCTTGCGCTCTTTAAGAAAGCGCGCCAGCTTGCCGGCAGTGGTGGTTTTACCCGCGCCCTGCAGACCGGCCATCAGAATCACGGCTGGCGGCACAGCGCTCAGGTTGAGGTCTTCGTTGGCCGCGCCCATCAGGCTTTCGAGCTCGGCCTGGACGATCTTCACGAACGCCTGGCCCGGCGTCAGGCTGCGCGACACCTCGGTGCCGACAGCGCGCTCCTTGACCGAATTGACGAAGTCCTTGACCACCGGCAGCGCGACGTCAGCTTCGAGCAACGCCATGCGCACTTCACGCAGGGTGTCTTTGATATTGTCCTCGGTCAGCTTCGCCTTGCCGGTGACATGGCGCAGCGTCTGCGAGAGACGGTCGGTTAAGTTTTCAAACATTGCGCGATCCTTTCAGGCCCTGTACGAACCGGGATAATGGCGGCCCAGACCGGAATCAACATGTGCTCGGCGAGCCTGCGGCGTGGGCAGGTCGCGGATTATAGCGAAGACTGCGGCCGGCGGACACCTCGCCGTCAGCTTGCGGAGTCTTTCGTGCCGTGGCGGTTCTATGCCAAACTCAGCGCCTTTCGGGCTCGCCTAACAGGATTTATGCTCCCCTTGTCACCCAGTTTGCTGACCACCCTCGCCGCCGCCCTGCTCTATGCCGCTGCGACCGTCTATCAAAGTACTCGTCTGGCCATCGGCGCCAAGGCGAACAAGCGCCTGCTGGTCAGCCTCGGCGTCTTCGCCGTGCTCGCCCACGGCGCCAGCCTGCTTACACATCTATTGACCCCGATCGGCCTTGGCCTGGACTTTTTTAGTGCGTCCAGTCTGATCGCTGCTGCGGTAATCGCCCTGACCCTGCTCGCCTGTTCACGGATCCCGGTGGAAAACCTGCTGGTGCTGCTGTTCCCGCTGGGCGCGATCACGGTATTGCTGGCGCAGTTCGCGCCGACCGGCACGGTGCAGATCATCGATGAAGAGCCGGGCATCCTCGCGCACATCCTATTGTCGATCCTCGCCTACGGCATGTTCACCATTGCGGTGTTCCAGGCGTTGCTGCTGCTGGTTCAGGACCATCAGCTCAAGCACAAGCACCCGTCCGGGCTGATCAAGAACTTCCCGCCCCTGCAAACCATGGAAAGCCTGCTGTTCGGCTTTCTCTGGGCCGGCTGGACGCTGCTGTCGCTGTCGCTGATTTCCGGCTGGCTGTTCGTCGAGAACCTGTTCGCCCAGCACCTGGTGCACAAGACCCTGCTGGCCTGCCTGGCATGGATCGTCTTCAGCGTGCTGTTGTGGGGCCGCAACCGTCTGGGCTGGCGTGGCCACAAGGCGATTCGCTGGACCCTCGCCGGTTTCTGCCTGCTGATGCTGGCGTACTTCGGCAGCAAACTGGTTCGTGAATACATTCTGCACATCTGACGGGCGGCATAAATGGACGGTTTGCCCATAGGGCCGATGCTCGCGGTATTTGTCCTGCTGATTTTATGGTCAGGGCTGTTTACCGCCGTCGAAATCGCGCAGCAGCACCTGCTCGCGCAACGTATCGCCTCGCGCGCCAGCGATAAACCGCTGGCGAAGCTGAGCTTCCCGCTCGACAGCCTGATCCTCTGCAATACCCTGTGCCGCGCTCTCGCGGTGATCATCGCGACGCTGCTGGCGATTTTTCTCTGCGAAGAAAATGGCCCGTGGGCGGCCTGCCTGGGCGCCGGCGCCATCCTGCTGGTGTTCGCCGATTATTTCCCGCGCACCGTGGCCCGGCGCTATCCCGACGCTGTGCTGGCGTTCGGCAATGCCCTGCTGACCGTGCCGATGAAAATCGTCTATCCGTTTGCCTGGCTGTTCAGCCGAATCAGCGCCTTGCTGATGACCCCGTTTACGCGCAAGGTTCAGGTGGTGCAACAGAGCGAGGACGAGGTGCCGGCCGATCACGATGAGGATCACGACCATCCCGTGCGCAGCCACCCGGTGTCGGGCATTCATGCGCTGGACAACATCACGGTCAACGACATTCTGGTGCCGCGCAGTGACGTCGATGGCATCAACCTCGACGATTCGATCGAAGAGATCATCGAGCAACTGCGCGAGAACAAGCGCACGCGTCTGCCGGTGTTTCACAGCGACATCAACCAGGTCGAAGCGGTGCTCAACACCCGCCAGATCGGCCATCTGCTCAGCAACGGCGGATTGACCCGCGAGGCGCTGCTGGCCGCCAGCTACGAGCCCTACTTCGTCCCGGAAAGCACGCCGCTGCAACTGCAACTGCTGAACTTCCACAAGCAACAACGTCGCCTCGGCATGGTCGTGGACGAGTACGGAGAAGTGCTGGGCATCGTCACCCTTGAAGACATTCTCGAAGAGATCGTCGGCGAATTCGAAAGCGAGCACAGCCTCGACAATCCGCACATCCATCCCCAAGCCGACGGGCGTATGGTGATCGATGGCGCCGCATCGATCCGCGACCTGAACAAGTGCCTGGGCTGGCACCTGCCGAGCGATGGGCCGAAGACGCTCAATGGCTTGGTCACCGAAGCGCTGGAAACCATTCCGGAAAGCGCGGTGTGCCTGAAGATCGGGCGTTATCGACTGGAAATCCTCGAGACCGAGGAGAACCGGGTGAGCAAGGTGCTGATCTGGCTGACCTCATCGGTGCCTGCTCTGGTGCCTGCAAGATAAAAGATCAAAAGATCGCAGCCTTCGGCAGCTCCTACATGTGGAATGCGTTCATCTCCAGGAGCTGCCGAAGGCTCGGACCGCGATCGGACGATCTTTTGCGCTTGTTTGATCGTTAGCCCCCTTCCTATAATCGAGGCGCTTACCCAAGCGCCGTCGATCCCTGTGCCTACCCGGCACTGCCCGGATCCTGACTGTTTCCGCTGCAAACCGACGACTGTTCCTACTCGAAACAGCGCTCGCGCCCTACCCCACATCCCTGGGTGTTCGACCATAATAATTCGCTCCACTGGAGCTCATGACTGTCAGGGATCACCGCATGACGACCCATACCGCTTACAGCGAAACCGCGCCTGCCCAGCCGACCAATTCCGCCACCCGCGTCGCCACGGCAAGCTTCATCGGCACCGCCATCGAGTTCTACGACTTCTACGTTTATGCCACCGCTGCGGCGCTGGTGATCGGGCCGGTGTTCTTTCCGCAGACCTCCGGCACGGCGCAGATGCTTTCGGCGTTTCTCACTTTCGGCATTGCCTTCCTCGCCCGACCACTGGGTTCGGCACTGTTTGGCCACTTCGGCGACCGCATCGGGCGCAAGTCGACGCTGGTCGCCTCGCTGCTGTTGATGGGCGTGTGCACCACCTTGATTGGCGTGTTGCCGGGCTACGACAGCATTGGGGCCTGGGCGCCGATTCTGCTGTGCGTGCTGCGTTTCGGTCAGGGCCTGGGCCTTGGCGGTGAATGGGGCGGCGCGGCGCTGCTGGCTACGGAAAACGCGCCGAAGGGCAAACGCGCGTGGTTCGGCATGTTCCCGCAGCTCGGGCCATCGATTGGTTTTCTGGCGGCCAACGGTCTGTTCCTGACCCTGGCGATGACGCTGGATGATGAACAGTTCCGCAGCTGGGGCTGGCGTATACCGTTTCTGCTCAGCGCGGCGCTGGTGATGGTTGGCCTGTATGTGCGCCTCAAGCTGCATGAAACGCCAGTGTTCGCCAATGCGATCG
>NZ_RAZO01000178.1:0-3994 GCF_004307535.1 Pseudomonas sp. Sample_9 | reverse complement strand
CTTTTTGACAGCATCACATTTCAACAGGTTAGAATCGCTGGCACGCAGACTGCATGGTCAGTTTGTGCCTCGTCTTTACGCTTCTGGAGTACTGCCTTTGAATGCGACGACCATCAACAGCCTGTTCTTGATCGGCGCGTTGCTGGTAGGCGCAAGCATTCTTGTCAGCTCGCTGTCTTCACGTCTCGGCATTCCGATTCTGGTCATCATTCTCGCGGTCGGCATGGCGGCCGGGGTCGATGGTGGCGGGATCATTTTCGATAACTACCCGACGGCCTATCTGGTCGGCAACCTCGCCCTGGCAGTGATCCTGCTCGACGGCGGCTTGCGTACGCGGGTGTCGAGTTTCCGCGTGGCGTTATGGCCGGCGCTGTCGCTGGCCACGGTCGGGGTGTTGATCACCACCGGGCTGACCGGCATGGCCGCTGCGTGGCTGTTCGACCTCAATCTGATTCAGGGCCTGCTGATCGGCGCCATCGTCGGTTCGACCGACGCCGCTGCGGTGTTCTCGCTGCTCGGCGGTAAAGGCCTTAACGAACGGGTCAGCGCCAGTCTGGAAATCGAATCCGGCAGCAACGACCCGATGGCGGTGTTTCTCACCGTGACCCTGATCGACATGCTCGCCAGCGGCGAAACCGGCCTGCACTGGAGCCTGCTGACCCACCTGATCCGCGAGTTCGGCATCGGTGGCGTGATCGGTCTGGGCGGCGGCTGGGTGATGCTGCAACTGGTCAACCGCATCAATCTCGCCGCCGGGCTCTATCCGATCCTCATCATTGCTGGCGGTCTGGTGGTGTTCGCGCTGACCAACGCCTTGCATGGCAGCGGCTTCCTCGCTGTCTATCTGTGCGGCCTGGTCATCGGCAACCGCCCGGTGCGCAGCCGCCACGGCATTCTGCACATGCTCGACGGCATGGCCTGGCTGGCGCAGATCGGCATGTTCCTGGTGCTGGGCCTGCTGGTCACGCCCCACGATCTGCTGCCGATCGCCCTGCCCGCCCTCGGTCTGGCGCTGTGGATGATTCTGTTCGCGCGGCCGCTGTCGGTGATGGTCGGCCTGCTGCCGTTCAAGGCCTTCCATGGTCGTGAAAAAGCCTTTATTTCCTGGGTCGGCCTGCGCGGCGCGGTGCCGATCATTCTCGCGGTGTTCCCGCTGATGGCCGGCCTGCCGCAAGCGCAGCTGTATTTCAATCTGGCGTTCTTCATCGTACTGGTGTCGCTGCTGGTGCAGGGCACGAGCCTGCCGTGGGTGGCCAAATTACTCAAGGTGACCGTTCCGCCAGAACCCGCACCGATATCCCGGGCGGCACTGGAAGTGCACGTCACCAGCGAGTGGGAACTGTTCGTTTACAAGCTCGGCGCGGAGAAATGGTGCATCGGTTCGCCCCTGCGTGAGCTGAAAATGCCCGAAGGCACACGCATCGCGGCGCTGTTTCGTGGCCAGCAATTGCTCCATCCGTCGGGTAGTACGGTGCTGGAAGTCGATGATTTGCTGTGTGTTATCGGTCATGAACACAACTTGCCCGCCCTCGGCAAACTGTTCAGCCAGGCGCCGCAACGCGGCCTCGATCTGCGTTTCTTCGGCGACTTCGTGCTCGAAGGAGACGCCCAGCTTAAAGCGGTTGCAGCGCTGTATGGCTTGCCGGCCGAAGGCATCGATCCGGACATGACCCTGGGTGCGTTCATTGCGCAAAAAGTCGGGGGTGCTCCCATCGTCGGCGACCAGGTGGAGTGGAACAACACCCACTGGACGGTCGCGGTCATGGACGGGAACAAGATCGGCAAAGTGGGCGTCAGATTCCCCGAAGGAAGTCGCCCGGGCCCCGGACTCTTCCTCTAAACTGCCTCCACTCTCACTTGCTTGACCGGTCTCTATGCCTACCCTGCGCTCCTTTTTCGCCGCGGCCCTGCTGGGCCTCAGTCTTGTCGTCGGCCCGCTGCATGCTGCCGAACCACCGTCCAGCGATGCCGTGCAGGCCAGCCTCGACAAGCTGGCCGACAGCAAACTGCCGGACGCCGACAAGAAGACCCTGCAGACCGTGCTGCAGAACACCCTCAATCAGCTGAACAACCAGCGTGATTACGAGCAGAAACTGATCGATCTCAAGCGTCAGCTGGCCAACGCGCCGAAGCAGACGATTGAAAATACCCGCGAACTCAGCCGCCTCAAGGCCACCGCACCGGTGCCGGTCGCGCAGCGTTTTCCGAAAGAGTCGATCCAGCAACTGGAGCAGATCCTTACCGATCGCTCGACCCAGCAGAGCGATCTGCAAAAAGCCCTGGCCGAAGCCAACAGCCTGATCATCACCGCGCAGACTCGCCCCGAGCGTGCGCAGGCGGAGATCTCTGCCAGCCAGACGCGCATCCAGCAGATCAACACCATCCTCAAATCCGGCAAGGACACCGGCAAAACGGTCACCGCCGAACAGCGCGACCAGTTGAACGCCGAACTCGCCGCACTCAATGCACTGATTCCACTGCGCCGCCAGGAACTGGCCGGCAACACCCAGTTGCAGGATCTGGGCAATGCTCAGCATGACTTGCTCTCGGAAAAATCCGATCGTCTCGACCGCGAGATCCAGGAACTGCAAACCCTGATCAACCAGAAACGTCTGGCGCAGTCGCAGGAAACCGTTACCCAGCAATCGATCGAAGCGCAGAAGGCCGGCGGCAGCAGCCTGCTGGCGAGCGAGAGCGCGACCAATCTCAAGCTTTCCGACTATTTGCTCAAGAGCACCGACCGTCTCAACGAAGTCACGCAGCAGAACCTGCAGACCAAACAGCAACTCGACACCCTGACCCAGAGCGATTCGGCGCTGGACGAGCAGATCAGTGTGCTCAAGGGCAGCCTGCTGCTGTCGAAAATTCTCTATAAACAGAAGCAGGCGCTGCCGCACTTGAAGGTCGACCGTGACCTCGCCGACCAGATTGCCGATATTCGCCTGTATCAGTTTGATGTCAGCCAGCAACGCGAGCTACTAAGCAACCCGGCGACCTACGTCGACAACCTGCTGGCGACGCAGCCGCCGGAGCAAGTTACTCCGCAACTGCGCAAGAGCCTGCTCGATCTGGCCAACACCCGCGCTGATCTGCTCGAGCGGCTGAACCGCGAGTTGAGCGCGATGCTCAATGAATCGATCACCCTGCAGCTCAACCAGAAACAATTGCTGAGCACCGCGCAAAGCCTGCGCGCGACCCTCGACGAACAGATGTTCTGGATCCCCAGCAACAAACCGCTGGATGTGGAATGGATGCGCGGTGTGCCCGAGCGCCTGGAGCGGCAGGTCAACACCTTGCCGTGGGCGTCGAGCCTGAGCGAACTGGCTGACGGCCTGACCCAGCGGCCATTGCTGTTCTTGCCTCTGGCGCTGCTGATCGGCGCCCTGTTGTGGCGCCGCAAGGCGCTGTACGGACGACTCAACAAGGTTCACCAGGACATCGGCCACTTCAAGCGCGACAGCCAGTGGCACACGCCGCAGGCGATTCTGATCAACATCCTGTTGGCGATGCCGGTGGCGCTGGGTCTGGCGCTGTGCGGCCTGGCCCTGCAGATCGACGCGCGCGGGCAGAACGCCAACATGGGCGCGGCGCTGTTGCAGATGGGCCAGGCCTGGCTGGTGTTCTACACCGCGTACCGGATTCTTGCGCCGGGTGGCGTGGCGGAATTGCACTTCCGCTGGGAGAAGCCGCAGGTCGAGTTCCTTCAGGGCTGGGTGCGTCGATTGGGCCTTGTGGTCATGGCGCTGGTGGCCGTGGTGGCCGTCGCCGAGTTGCAACCAGCGGCGCTGGCTGATGACGTGCTCGGCATGCCGGTGGTGCTGACCTGCTACGCCTTGATGGCGTGGCTGCTCAGTCGCCTGCTGATCAGCAGCCCGACGCACCAGAACGCTTCGCTGTTCCGCAAAGCCGTCGGAGTGATGTTCACCCTGCTGCCGATCGCCCTGTTTGTCGCGGTGTGCTTCGGCTACTACTACACCGCGCTGAAACTCAGCGA
>NZ_RAZO01000480.1:0-4014 GCF_004307535.1 Pseudomonas sp. Sample_9 | reverse complement strand
CGACTTCTGTCACCGACGTTACCGACACCACCAGTCTCTCGCTCAGCGCCAGCAACTCGGTGGCTGAAGGTGGCCAGATCACCTACACGGCGACCTTGACCAACGCCGCTGGCTCGCCAGTGACGGTGACCTTGTCGAACGGCGCTGTCATCACCATCAAGGCTGGCGAAACAACCGGCACCGCAACCGTTCCTGCACCATCCGATGACGTCTACAAAGACGCCGGTTCCGTCCAGGCAACGATCACCAGCGCTACCGGTGGCAATTTCGAAAACCTGGTACCGAGCACTGCTCCAGCGGTGACGACAGTCACCGACACCATCGATACCTCGACCGTCAAACTGACCGCCGATACGTCGGTCGCCGAAGGCGGCACCGTGACTTACACCGCCACCGTCGGTGCGCCAGTTACCGGTTCTCCTGTCGTCGTGACATTGGCTAACGGCCAGACCATCACCATCGGCGTCGGTCAGACTACTGGCACTGCAACTGCTGTTGCTGCGAACGATGCGTTGGCCGGTAATGCTCCGATCACCAACTCGATCACTGGCGTGAGCGGTGGCAATTTCGAAGATCTGGTTGCCGACAAAACTCCAGTTTCGACTTCAGTCACCGACGTTGCCGACACTACAAATCTGTCGCTGAGTGCGACCGGCTCCGTGGCTGAGGGCGGCTCGATTGTTTACACCGCCACACTGACCAACGCCGCTGGCTCGCCTGTGACAGTCACCTTGTCGAACGGCGCCGTGATCACCATCGACGCCGGCAAGACCACCGGCACCGTGAACGTTCCAGCGCCAGCTGACGACGTCTACAAAGACGCCGGCTCCGTCCAGGCAACGATCACCAGCGCTACCGGCGGCAATTTCGAGAACCTCGTTCCGAGCACTGCTCCGGCCGTGACGTCTGTCACCGACACCATCGACACCTCGACCGTCAAACTGACGGCTGATACGTCGGTGGCCGAAGGCGGCACCGTAACTTACACCGCCACGGTTGGTGCGCCAGTCACCGGCTCGCCTGTGGTCGTGACTCTGGCCAACGGTCAGACCATCACCATCGGCGTCGGTCAGACCACTGGCACTGCAACTGCTGTTGCTGCGAACGATGCGTTGGCAGGTAATGCTCCGATCACCAACTCGATCACTGGCGTAACCGGTGGCAACTTCGAAGATCTGGTGGCGGACAAAACACCGGTTTCGACCACTGTTACGGATGTCAACGACACCACCAATCTGTCGCTCAGCGCCAGCAACTCAGTGGCCGAAGGTGGCCAGATCACCTACACCGCGACCTTGACCAACGCCGCTGGCTCGCCTGTGACAGTCACCTTGTCGAACGGCGCCGTGATCACCATCGACGCCGGCAAGACCACCGGCACCGTGAACGTTCCAGCGCCAGCTGACGACGTCTACAAAGACGCCGGCTCCGTCCAGGCAACGATCACCAGCGCTACCGGCGGCAATTTCGAGAACCTCGTTCCGAGCACTGCTCCGGCCGTGACGTCTGTCACCGACACCATCGACACCTCGACCGTCAAACTGACCGCTAATACGTCGGTGGCTGAAGGCGGCACTGTGACTTACACCGCCACCGTTGGTGCGCCAGTTACCGGTTCGCCTGTGGTCGTGACCTTGGCCAACGGTCAGACCATCACCATCGGCGTTGGCCAGACTACTGGCACTGCAACCGCTGTTGCTGCGAACGATGCGCTGACTGGCAACGCGCCGATCACGAACTCGATCACTGGCGTGACCGGCGGCAACTTCGAAGATCTGGTTGCGGACAAAACACCTGTCTCGACTTCTGTCACCGACGTTGCCGACACCACCAACCTGTCTCTGAGTGCGACCGGTTCCGTGGCTGAAGGCGGCTCGATTGTTTACACCGCGACATTGACCAACGCCGCTGGCTCGCCAGTGACCGTGACCCTGTCGAACGGTGCCGTGATCACCATCAAGGCTGGCGAAACCACTGGCACCGCAACCGTTCCGGCCCCTTTCGATGACGTCTACAAAGACTCCGGTTCCGTCCAGGCGACGATCACCAGTGCCACCGGCGGCAACTTCGAGAACCTGGTACCGAGCACTGCTCCAGCCGTGACGACTGTCACCGACACCATCGACACGTCAACCGTCAAACTGACCGCCGATACGTCGGTGGCTGAAGGCGGCACCGTGACTTACACCGCCACCGTCGGCGCTCCGGTTACCGGTTCGCCTGTCGTCGTGACATTGGCCAACGGCCAGACCATCACCATCGGCGTTGGTCAGACTACTGGCACCGCAACCGCTGTTGCTGCGAACGATGCGCTGACTGGCAACGCCCCGATCACCAACTCGATCACTGGCGTAACCGGTGGCAACTTCGAAGATCTGGTGGCGGACAAAACTCCGGTTTCGACTTCTGTTACGGATGTTGCCGACACCACTAACCTGTCGCTGAGTGCGACCGGTTCTGTGGCCGAAGGTGGTTCGATTGTTTACACCGCTACGCTGACCAACGCCGCTGGCTCGCCTGTGACCGTCACCTTGTCGAACGGTGCCGTTATCACCATCAAGGCTGGCGAAATCACCGGCACCGCAACCGTTCCTGCGCCAGCCGATGACGTTTATAAAGATGCCGGGGCTGTTCAGGCCACGATCACCAGCGCCACCGGCGGCAATTTCGAGAACCTGGTACCGAGCACTGCTCCAGCCGTGACGACTGTCACCGACACCATCGACACTTCGACGGTCAAACTGACCGCCGATACCTCGGTCGCTGAAGGCGGCACTGTCACCTACACCGCCACCGTCGGCGCCCCGGTCACCGGCTCACCAGTCGTGGTAACTCTGGCCAACGGCCAGACCATCACCATCGGCGTCGGTCAGACCACTGGCACTGCAACCGCTGTTGCTTCGAACGATGCGTTGACCGGCAACGCTCCGATCACCAACTCGATCACTGGCGTAACTGGCGGCAATTTCGAAGATCTGGCTGCAGACAAAACTCCAGTTTCAACTTCTGTCACCGACGTTGCCGACACCACCAACCTGTCTCTGAGTGCGACCGACTCCGTGGCTGAGGGCGGCTCGATTGTTTACACCGCGACACTGACCAACGCCGCTGGCTCACCAGTGACCGTGACCTTGTCGAACGGCGCCGTGATCACCATCAAAGCAGGCGAAACCACCGGCACCGCAACCGTTCCGGCACCTTCCGACGACGTCTACAAAGACTCCGGTTCCGTGCAGGCCACGATCAAAACCGCGACCGGTGGCAACTTCGAAAACCTGGTACCGAGCACCGCGCCAGCAGTGACCAGCGTCACCGACACCATCGACACCACCACCGTAAAACTGAGTGCAACCGCCACAGCGGCCGAAGGCGGCAACGTCGTCTACACCGCAACCGTCGGCGCACCCGTCACCGGTTCGCCAGTTGTCGTGACGTTGGCCAACGGCCAGAACATCACCATCGCCGTCGGCCAGACCACCGGCACCGTAACCGCCGTCGCACCGAACGATGCGCTGACCGGCAACGCTCCGCTGACCAACTCGATCACCAACGTCAGCGGCGGCAATTTCGAGAATCTCGTCGCCGACAAGACCCCGGTCAGCACCACCGTGACCGACACCGTCGACACCACCAACCTGTCGCTGAGCGCGACCGGTTCCGTGACTGAAGGTGGCCAGATCACTTACACCGCTACACTGACCAACGCCGCTGGCTCACCAGTGACCGTGACCTTGTCGAACGGCGCCGTGATCACCATCAAGGCTGGCGAAACCACCGGCACCGTGAACGTTCCAGCGCCAGCTGACGACGTCTACAAAGATGCCGGCACCGTGCAGGCGACCATCAGCAGCGCCACCGGTGGCAGCTTCGAAAAACTGGTACAGAGCACCACGCCAGCGGTGACCAGCGTCACCGACACCGTCGACACCACCACTGTCAGCATCACCGGCAGCAGCTCGGTGACCGAAGGCCAGACCGCCAGCTACACCGTCAGCCTCAATCACCCGGCGCAGA
>NZ_RAZO01000277.1:300-794 GCF_004307535.1 Pseudomonas sp. Sample_9 | reverse complement strand
ACTGGGCGAAGATGAAGGAAGCGAAGATTCGCCAGTGGGTCGAGGACAAGCGGATTCTGCCGGTGGAGCCGTCGGGCTTGCTGTACATGATCTGGGCGTCGACCCAGCACTACGCCGACTTTGATCATCAGGTGAATATTCTGAATGATCACCAGCCGTTGTCGGATATGCAGTTCGAGCGGGCGGTACAGACCGTGACGGGGGTGATTTTGCGCGGGATCGGTCTGGAGCCTTGAAGAGCACCATCAAGGCCTTACCCTCACCCCAGCCCTCTCCCAGAGGGAGAGGGGGCCGACCGAGGTGTATTGAGAGGTACACCGACCTGAAAGACCGTGTCGATTATGGATGCAAAGCAGTCCTGCCTGTGAACCCCGGTCGATTCTGGATTCACAACAACTCTTTCAGGTCGGCGAAGTTTGTCAGCATCCCCCAATCAGTCCCCTCTCCCAGAGGGAGAGGGGGCCGACCGAGGTGTATTGAGAGGTACACCGACC
>NZ_RAZO01000277.1:0-290 GCF_004307535.1 Pseudomonas sp. Sample_9 | reverse complement strand
CCCTCTCCCAGAGGGAGAGGGGGCCGACCGAGGTGTATTGAGAGGTACACCGACCTGAAAGACCGTGTCGATTATGGATGCAAAGCAGTCCTGCCTGTGAACCCCGGTCGATTCTGGATTCACAACAACTCTTACAGGTCGGCGGAGTTTGTCAGCATCCCCCAATCAGTCCCCTCTCCCTTTGGGAGAGGGCTAGGGTGAGGGGCTTTTTCAGACTGCAACGTGATACGGATTGCGCGGATCATGATTCCAGTCCAGAAACGGCTTGCCCGTGTCCATCGGCACCATCT
>NZ_RAZO01000129.1:0-4054 GCF_004307535.1 Pseudomonas sp. Sample_9 | reverse complement strand
GCCTGATCCATTCCGTGCGGGTGGCGCTGGGGTTGCTGGCGACGATTCTGCTGACTACTGGCATCAACCTGCCCCACGGTGAATGGGCATCGGTGACCATGCTGGTGGTGATCGGCGGTTTGCAGCATCACGGCAACATCGGCAAAAAAGCCGCCGAGCGCGCCATTGGCACCCTGATCGGCGCGGGGGTCGGATTGGCCTTGGTGGCGCAGCACGCCTGGCTGGGCATGCCGTGGCTGACCTACTTTTCCATGGCCGTGGTGTGTGGGTTTTTCTCTTATCACGCGATCGGCAAGGGCGGCTACACCGCCCTGCTCTCAGCGATCACTGTGTTCATCGTCGCCGGACATGGCGACAATCCGATCACCGATGGTCTGTGGCGTGGCGTCGACATCCTGATCGGCATCGCCCTCGCGCTGGCTTTCTCCTTTGCTTTGCCGCTGTATGCGGTCTACTCGTGGCGTTACAACCTTGCAGACGCGTTACGGGACTGCGCCACGGTGTACGGGCGCATCATCAACGGTGAAGCGGTCAGCGCCGACGAGCATGTGCGGCTGATGAGCAAGGTAGGTGCGGTGATGGTGCAGTTGCGCTCGCTGATGCCGTCGGTGTCCAAGGAAGTGAAGATCTCCATGACCGAGCTCGACGCGATTCAGCGCAACCTGCGCATGTGCATCAGCACGCTGGAGATTCTCGGCAATATCCGCCCCAACCTCAGCGACCCACAGGCCATGGCACATCTGCAAACGGCGCTGAAGGCTGAGCACCGGCAGATTCGCGTGCAGCTGATCGGCATGGCTCGCGCATTGAAAACCGGGGCCTCGCAACGGCTGGAGCGACCGATGGAGCTGCCAGCAGCGGACCTTGATGCGCCAGTCGCCAATACGCTCGACGGCTACCGGATGCTGACCCGGCAACTGGCGGCCAACATCAGCGAGATGCGCCAGCGCCTGGCAGCAACCGCACTGCGCTGGAACATCTGATCCTTATTGCGCCGCCAGCCGCCGGGCTTTCCAGCCCCAACCTTGTTGCATGCCGGCGGCGGCCAGCAGGATCGCTGCGACGCCTATCCATTGCAGCAATTCGAGGCGATGGCCGAAGGCGAACCAGTCAACGAAGATCGCCGCAATCGGATAGATAAAGGACAGCGCGCCGGTCAATGCCGTCGGCAATTTCTGAATCGCACCGTACAGCAAAACGTACATCAGACCGGTGTGCACGATCCCGAGAGTCAGCAGACTGGCCCAGGCTTCGACGCCTTGCGGCAACGCATCGAAATGCGCGAACGGCGCGAGCAACAACACCCCGGTGCAGACTTGAATCAGCGCGATCAGATGTGGCGGCGTGCCGGTCAGGCGCTTGATGATCAGTGCCGCGATCGCATACAGAAACGCCGCGCCCAACGCCAGGGCAATCCCTATCAAGTAATCGTTACCCTCCTCGCTTTGCGTGCCATGGGCGCTGACGATCGCCAGCATGCCCATGAACGAAATCGCCAGCCAGAACAGCTTCTGCAGGGTAATTTTCTCGCCGAGAAACAGTGCCGCCAGACCGACCAGCATGAATGGCTGCACGTTATAGACTGCGGTGCCGATGGCAATCGAGGCGCGGGAATAGGACGCGAACAGCAGCACCCAATTGCCGACAATCGCCCCACCACTGAGCACCGCCAGCAGAAACGTTGTGCGGGTCAGCATCCCCGGACGCAGGTAGCCGAACGCGGCGCAGACCAACAGCAAGGTCCCGGCGCCGAACACGCAGCGCCAGAACACCACGTCCAGCACCGGTTGCCCGGACACCAGCACAAACCAGCCGATCGTCCCGGATATCAGCATGGCGGCGGTCATTTCCAGCGAGCCGCGGCGAATTGGGTTGTCCATTATTGTTCTCCTGAGGCTGTGAGCGAAGCGTGGCAAAAGTATGCCAAGCGCACCTCGGGCTGCTCCAGCGCATAAAGCAGGCTAAACTTGGTTTTCGCCTTTTTTATCGAGGGTGATTTGCGCCCTTTGCCTAATCCGGAGTTTGAATGTGACTGACGATATCGATCAGATCCTCATCAGCGCGCTTATGGAAGACTCGCGGCGCTCACTGAAAGCGCTGGCGCAGATCAGCGGTTTGTCATCGCCAAGCGTTGCCGAACGGTTGCGGCGCCTGGAGGAACGTGGCGTGCTCAAGGGCTACACCGTGGAGATCGATCCGAAGTGCTTCGGCTATCAGTTGCAGGCGATCGTCCGTGTACGGCCGCTGCCAGGGCAATTGCAGGAGGTTGAGCGGCAGATCATGTCGATCCCTGAGTTCACCGAGTGCGACAAGGTCACCGGTGACGACTGCTTTATCGCCCGACTGCACGTGCGCTCGATGGAACAGCTCGATACCCTGCTCGACCGACTGAATACGTTGGCCGAAACCAACACCGCGATCGTCAAGAAGACCCCGGTCAAGCGACGCCTGCCACCGATGGCGTAGGTGTCTTTTACCAATGATCAGGGTAGATTGGGGTTTTTCGCGGCTAAGGAATGGCGCTATGAAAATTCAGGCAATACTGCTGGCCGGCATGCTGCTCGGCGGCTGTGGCACGATTCAAACGGTAGCACGCAACGATCAGGCTGCCGTTGACGGGCTCAAGCAGCAGAAAAGTTATTGCGGCGCGGTGCCGAGAATCTACAGCGGCCTCGCTTATGACTTCTGCACGCTGAACGCTCCGCTGGCCTCAGGCATCGATCCCGATGATCACCGCAACGCGGCCATTCCGGTGGTGCTGGTGGACGCCGTGGTCTCCGGCGCGCTCGATACTTTGCTGCTGCCCTACACGATCTACCGTCAGCAAGTGGACGGCAGCATCGTCATCAACTGAGCAGACACTTTTCTCCAGACGATAAAAAACCCGCCGAAGCGGGTTTTTTATTGCAGCCATTACGATCAGTCGTCGCGGCTCATGATGCCGAACAGTTGCAGCAGGCTGACGAACAGGTTGTAGATCGATACATACAGGCTGATGGTCGCCATGATGTAGTTGCGCTCACCGCCGTGGATGATCGCGCTGGTCTGGAACAGAATGCAGACCGACGAGAACAGCACGAAGCCGGCGCTGATCGCCAGTTGCAGGCCGCTGATCTGGAAGAAGAAGCTCGCCAGCGTAGCGCCCAGCAGGACAAAGAAACCTGCGGTGATGAAGCCGCCAAGGAAGCTCATGTCCTTGCGGGTGATCAGCACGTAGGCCGACAGGCCACCGAACACCAGTGCGGTCATGGCGAAAGCCGAGCTGACCACTTCAGCGCCGCCCTGCATGCCCAGGTAACGGTTGAGGATCGGGCCGAGCAGGAAACCCATGAAACCGGTCAACGCGAAGGCGGACACCAGGCCCCACGCGGAATCACGGAGTTTGTTGGTGAGGAAGAACAGCCCGTAGAAGCCGATCAGCACCACGAAAATGTTCGGGTAGCCGACACGCATCTGCTGGGCTACGAAGGCCATCACGCCGCTGAATGCGAGGGTCAGAGCCAAGAGACCATAAGTGTTGCGCAGGACGCGGCTAACCTCTAGCTGCTCAGCCTGCACGCTGTTATTAACTGCGTAATCCTGTTCGCGCATGGCGACACTCCTGTTGGTTTGAAACGTTCAGTCGCAAAGATCATAACAGACGCTCTGTAACAAGCCATGCAGAGAGTTTGACAGTGTGTTTCATTCAGGTATTATGGCGCCCGCAACGCAAACGGAGGTGTGGCCGAGTGGTTTAAGGCAACGGTCTTGAAAACCGTCGACTGTAACAGGTCCATGAGTTCGAATCCCATCGCCTCCGCCATCTTATGTACGACAAAGCCCTGATTATTCAGGGCTTTGTCGTTTCTGGCGTTTGAAAATCGAATCTTCCCGTTTGCGGGTTGTCCCTATTCTTCGATCGCTCGCAGCCACTCTCCAGCCGTCAATTTCCAAGCTACTTTGCCTTGACCGCAATGGCCCCGAATTCAAATTGGCGTTAGCATTTCATCCATCCGGCTTAACAAGCCTGTTTATTCAGATCAGGGTCGCATTGTGGAAAAGCTAAAACGCCTTC
>NZ_RAZO01000477.1:0-4065 GCF_004307535.1 Pseudomonas sp. Sample_9 | reverse complement strand
GTTGCCGAGGTTGGTAATGCCGTGAATTGCGCCGGGAGGCCGGATTTTTTCCCTAATAGTTATGGTACGTGCTTGGGTTCTGAAATTTCATTGCCCGATTTCGACCGTAAGAGTCTTCCGTGAATGTCCGCTATCGGCCGATAAATACTGTTCTGGCTGACGGCAGAACGCGGGAAGCAGTCTCTCATCAATGACCATTAATACGCCTATGAACATAAAACTTCCTGCGCCTCATGACTTTTTACATGGTTCGCAAAATGAAGGGCCTTTACTCATCATAAAAAATATGAGTTGGCGTGCGTCAAGCAGTACCTTCTATATTTGAGTAGATTGGCGCCAAGTCTGAAAGTAGTGTTGAATGTCTCACTCTATCCCCAACTCCAAACAGTGTGGCCACCGCTTTAGTAGCCTTTAAGTACGTGCCGCCGCAGAATGGGGAGACAACAATTTCATCGATCATATCGACGTAGTCTATAGGGGCTAGCTGCGATTTATAGGAGTCGGGGTCGTGTATGTTGGCGTTTTTGATTGGCATATATATTCTGACTTCTTTTTCATGTGCGTATGAATGTCTTTTATAAATGGGATCCAGAAGCGCATTTTGAGCGTGGGCGCCCATTACGGCATCAGCGTCCTCCTGAGTAACTTTTGTGTAGTTGATATATAGGACTCTCGCTATTTTTCCGTGAAATTCATCTCCAAGCGCTTCCGCGAGTTTGCCGGTAGTGGTTCGAATTGCAATTGCTTTTCCCGTATCGCCATATATCTTCCACATCGCTTCCGATTCTTCATTCCCTTGATACCAGCACGACACTGCTCGTGAAAGAAAAATTCTCTCGGCAAATACTTTGAAATTGTTGAGGTCTTGCGAATTGCTCGCATCATGGGAGAAGTACATGGAAGTTGGACATTGATTCTTGACTTGCTTAAGCACAATGGGAGGGGGGTACCCCTCATATGGATCGCTTTTGCTGTATGCGCCCAAGCCGGTCATAAATAGCGCTCTATCATCCAAAAGGTTTATTAACCTATCCAGAGTCATGTACCTCCAAATGATTTCTTCACCCGATAGATCGCCCACTAGAGACGCTGGCATGTTTACTCCTAGAGTAGTTGGTGACCCTTCAGCGGGTCGATCTGAACAGCTTCAACTTACACTATTTTTCGAGGGTGCGGAAGTCGGTCTAGAAAATTTTCGCTAAAGGTTATTAACGACATCAGGTGATGAGCTTAGTCAATTATAATCTTTGGAAAGTGCTTAGATCCGATGCTGAGGTGCGAAAGTGTCTCGGAATGCTCGGGGGATTAAATGCTGTGGCATAAAACGCATTAGCCGCATATATATCCCCCTTACTTTCGCAGTTCTCCAACTCATGGAGTGTGAGTGTGCTTGACCAGGTTAAAAATAAAATTCGGATTTCTAATAATTACGGTGCACGCTGCTTTTGTAAGTTTTTTTACTAGGGTTGCGATTTTAGCCTGACAAGTACTCAAGCACAGCCGCGACCGCTGCATTACGCATTCTACGTGCTCTTTTATCCCCAACATAATTCGCCTCTTTGAGCTTTGCCTCTGTCGCATTAAGAACATCCCTAACGGTGTCAAGACCAAGTTCAGTCAATTTTTCCAGCTGCCACGCAGTCAAATCAAGTACATTAGCGGGTCGATCCAGTTGGGTGTTCAGTGCTAAAGCCATACCTTCGTCGGTGATTAGCCCAGCCTGATCGGTGAGTTTTTTATATGACTGATGATTTGAGCCGTATTCGGTCATTCGTTTTGGAGTCAATTCTTTCGCTATTTCAAATGCAGAACTGGTAGGTGTCGACTCAAGTGCAAAAAGGCAGCCGAGATTAATTACATAACGCTTTCCAATTTCAGCGCGACTCGCTTTAATGCCAACGGCATGTTCGATCACAATTCCCGTATATGCAAGGACTCGTAAAGCCTCTTTTATTAGCTCTGGGGCGTCTCTATGAATCCAAAAAAAAGCGGAGGTAGCCTTGTCGGACGAAAGATATTGTTCGTTTTTAATTTTAATGTCAGGGAGAACCTGAGATTCAATAAATTCTCTGCCCCAGTCTATCAAAGCTTTATGGCCAGAATATTTTTCCGACAAAGTGGAATGCTCTGCCCATATTTCTGTTCTGTAAAACTCTCTGATCGTCTCGTTTACTTGTTGAGAATTTATTTTTGGGCACTGGGCTATAGTTTTTAGCAGCAACCTAGGGTTGCCAGTCGCGGCATAAGCCAGTGTGGCGAAATTTTTCCCGTATTGAGCAATTTGCGACAATATATTGCTGTCTGCTTGCTTTTGGACAATCTCCCGCATGTTTTCTACATAGTCACTGGATAAGATATCGCGATCAATGGTAAGCATTGTAGCGTCATGAACAGGCTGAAAAGTCTCACCGAAAGTTGTTACGCCGGGATAAACCGCAGCATTGCACGTAATACAGTGTGATCGTAAGTCTCTGAAAATCGTGAAAAATTGACGTTGCTGTTCTGGCAAAAAAATATGCGCCGCCTCATCAAAAAGAAGAGCGAATCTAGAAATATCGAGTTCATCACCCAAGTCTTCAAGTGCTTCCTTAAAGTCATCAATGCTGGGAAGCCCATCGGCGTTTACGGCTACTTGCGGTGTTTTCCAAGAGGCTTCATAAGCTTCAGCAATTTCTTCAACCTTGGTACGCTCTATTGAGGATGTTACTGCGCCCCCAGCAAGCAAGCCAATACTCTTGGGAACTCCGCCGAGGAGCCCGGCCTTAGTCAGGCTTCTCATGACGGTAGAGCAAATTCTTGCCAGCATCCAATGCTTGAATTGGTCTGGATCAGACGACTGAAGCAGTGAACTTCTCACGAAGCTAATATAAACGGGAAACACTCGGTCGTGCTCAAACGCATCCATCAGTTCTTTTTGAGCAACCCGAAGTAGGAATGACTTTCCTACGCCTCGGCTGCCAACTAGCACTACAGGATTTCTGTTTTTAAGAGCATCAACGACTTGGCGGTCCTTGGAGGTTTCAACAAAGTAATCAAGAACCTCGTCCGGCCGAATATCCTCGGTCCTAAAGAAAAAATCTGCCATGCTTATTAAGCCTCCGCTGGTTGTGCGAAAATTTCTTGAACTGGTGCTAAGTTACCAATTACATCTGTGATGATCGGTTCCATCCGATCTAGTGCTTCTTTTGTAACGTAATTTAGATAGCGAGCTGAAAAAGCAAAAATAATTGCGAGTCGCATTGTTGTCGCTTTGTCATGCCAAGAGGAAAAAGCTTCTAATTGAAATGCGATATCTGAGGGAAGTACAGCATGAGTTCCTGCATTTCCGTGAACAAATTGTGAGCGCTCACGATAGACAGCTTCTGCAATTGCTAAGTATTGCTTTCCGCAGTCCGAGAACCCTGGATTGAAGGCGCGGATAAAGTTTGTCGCGAAAACACCATTTTGTGCATCCTTCAAAGCACTCCAGTTTATATCCTTCGCATCTTTTTCCCACATTCGATAATCGATTTCATGTGCGGAGAAATGCACGGTGGCAAGCATTAGCTCGAAAAAAAGTCTGAGTCCTCCAAATGCGTGCCTATATTGACCGCTTACCAAGGCAAATAGAGCAAATTGGTATTCCTTAACCGCAGAATCGAGAACACCAGCTTCTGGACGCCCTGCAATAGCCATTTTTAGAGCGTCGAAATCCATAAGGTAATTATGAGAAGAAATCAACGCCTCAAGCCCATTTGCTTGGACCATTTCTGCCAAGACGACGTCCGAATTCCTGATAAGAGCCCGATAATGTTCAAGTACATCCATCATTTCTTCCTTGGTGGTGGGTCACGTATGGCATTAATACAGATTGTCAGCTAAGTACAGCCAGATGTCGAATTTCTCCGTTTGGGGGATAACGCTCCTCACGGGAAAGGGAGCAGGGATAACGGCATTAGGGGACGGATTAATTTTGAGGGGAGATGACGGAATGAGGCCTAAGTAAACACCAATGTTTAAAAAGACATTTTCAGTCACGCTCCCAGGCTACATATCCTTGCGCCTTTGCCTACAGCTACGCCAGAA
>NZ_RAZO01000443.1:19206-39843 GCF_004307535.1 Pseudomonas sp. Sample_9 | reverse complement strand
CTCCGATGAAGAGCTCAAGGGTGCGATCAAAGAGATGTCCGGTCTGTAATCAGCGGCGGCTTTGAAAAAACCGTCTTCGGACGGTTTTTTTGCGCCTGCAATCTCACTGCATGTTTTTCGTGATGTAGGCGCCGGCAGAATTGAGCACCGCTTTGTACACGGCGTAAGCATCGGTATCTTCAGGCGCTATTTGCTCGCAGCGCCCTCCTGATATCTGCCTAAGATCACATCCCGGGATCGACATGATGAGGGGAGAGTGAGTAGCGATGATGAACTGCGCGCCGCCGCGCGACAGCTCCATTATCCGGTTGATAAAAACCAATTGCCTCAACGGGGATAACGATGCTTCCGGCTCGTCGAGCACATACAGACCTTGGGCTTTGAATCGATGTTGAAACAACGCCTCCATGGCTTCACCGTGCGACAGGCAATGCATATCCACGCCGCCGTAATAGGTCTTTATTTCGGGATCAAAGCTCGCCTCTGCATCAAGCTTGCGAATTGCAGTATTCAAGTTGTAGAAGGTTTCTGCCCTGTAGAAAAAAACGTCCTTCTCCCTTCGGTAGCCTTTTGAGAGCGTCAGGCTTTCGTGCAGTTTTGAATGCGTGTTCTCCGTCGAGAAATTGAAATTCTTCCCACCGCCTTCTGGATTGCAGCCTGACTTGATGGCAATGGCTTCGAGTAATGTGGATTTCCCAGCACCATTTTCGCCAATAAAAACCGTTATCGAGTTGCTGAGCTCAAGCGGGAAGAGGTTTTGTAGCCGGTCACCCACCGTCATGTCTGGCTTCAGGCGTATTTGCTGGATAAACAGATCATTCATATCGATGCCTTCTGAAGATTCTATCGACGGATACCTTCACGCCAATCATCGTTATGCCGAGTCTTATCGAACCCGTGCTGGCCATGGTAAAAATTCCGATATAACCGAGACAGGCAATAAGACGCTCGCCAAATAATTCCGGCGTGGCAGCGGCACTGAAGAAAATGACCGATACCGTCCCCGCCGATATAGCCATTTCCGGCCAGAAGGATTGTATGGCGCTTGCTTTCAGATACTTGTAGCGTGCTCTTACCGTGTCCTCCAAATATCCATAGCTTCTGATGAGTTGCATTTTACTTTGCTTGCCATCGCTGGAAACGTTGAAAGCGCTGATAAGCGACTCTTTGTACAAATCTTCCTTCGACATTTCTGCTGCATATAACCGCTGGATTACAGGCTTGGCAAATCTTAATTGCACACACGTCAACACAATAATTAAAGCGATGGGCAGGAAGAAATAGATGTTTTCCTGGAGCAGAATATAGGCTGCGGAAACCGTCAAAATGCAAGAGCCCATGAGATGGATTGTGTCATGAATGACGGAAGCAATTTTTTCCGCGTCTTCTTTTATCAATGTCACCCGAGAACATAATGGAGAGGGGCGTTTATCATGCACAATGAAGTTGATAAGTAGAAAGCGGGATCTTGCTTCCATGAGCGTTGCCAAGGAACTGCCCAGAGCTTGGCTTGATAGCTTGGTTAGAAAAACAGCGATAAGAGTGAAATAAAATTCAGCGTTAATGGAGCCAGTAGCAAGAGCCGACAGGCTCTTTGCGACGACTAATGGTATTAACAATTGACATATACTTGCTACGGTAAGGCAAATAACCGAAAGCAGAAAAACGGTCAGGTTATTTCGCAAGCATATAAACATAGTTCAATGCCCCTCGTGCTGCAGTTCGTAGCTACGAATTCGGCTACGTCTATAAGATGCCTCTCTGCTCGAGTAGTAGATGGATATCAGTGACATCGTGGGGCTCAGAACGCGTTCAAGATAGATGGCTGAGGCAAAAATTGAGCCTATAGTCGCTTCGCCAACGCTTAGCAGATGGGCCGATAGCAGTAATAAGACCACTATCGCTATCGGATAACATGTACCTGACATTGATTCGAATGTTGTGGCTTTGAGGCTTGAGCGAAAAGCGAGGCGCTCGATATTTTTTATATCGACCTTGGTCCTGTTGGTGTATGGCTTTGCATTAACTAAAAGTTCACAGAGGGCGCCTATTGTTAAGGTGTTCTCTTGAATATATTCATCAAACAGTGAGTTGCTATTTTTTCGAGTTATAAGGTATGCCGCAATAGCATAAACGACGCCGGTAAGTGGTGCGAGTGCCAGAAGTGGATGATAGTGGGCAGTCACCAGGAGCGCAGCGATAATGATGCTGCAGTTCAGCGATACATCCAGATAAATTGAGTGATACAAATACATCGAGCCATCAACGTCGCCATCGATCAGTTCGATCCGCTCGCCTGGTTTTTGCGTATGCTCGAAGCTTCTGTCTAGTAGGTGATTCAGGATTGCCTTCTTCAAAATAAATCTTGTTTTGGACGCGGTTTTTTGTAGATAGATGTTGGCTGCCAGTTTTAATGGGGGCGTGGCGATGAGGAGGAACGAAGCGCCCGCGAGCGCGTATAAATATGAACTGTTACTTGCCAAGTATAGGTTGATTGAATTGCCTATCAAATAGGGTGATGCGCTTGTAAGAATCGCAATGCCTACACCAAAGCAGCAGAGTATCAGGTTGCTTTTCATTAGAGGTCAGTGCTTCCGGAGAGAGGTTCTTTTTTGCAGAGCTTTTGAATCCTGCCTCCAAGGCTACCTGTGTAGGCAATAAGTACAATTGAGACGTGTCTGGTAGTTGCGCGTGATTGAATTACAGGTGATGTAGGAAAAGAGTTGTGCGTTTGTGAGGCGGTTCGTCTTGCCGACTTAACAGTCGGTGATTCGCCCTCAGTCGAAACTTTGGCCCTTTTTTCGCACCAATCACCTTCCCCCGGAAGTAATTCCCCGGCAATCTCGGTCTACCCCTATCAACGGAACGGGCGGGAGGCTTCAGATGGTGCAGTTGTGTTCGATCGAACAGGCGGTGGACGACGTACTGGCGCGCTTGCCTGCGCACATCCACTTGGGCTTGCCGCTGGGGCTGGGCAAGCCGAATCACTTCGTCAACGCGCTGTACCGGCGCATCAAGGACCTGCCCGAGCGGCAGCTGACGATCTATACCGCGCTGTGCCTCGGTCGGCCGAATCTGGGCGATGGCTTGCAGAAGCGCTTTATCGAGCCCTTTGTAGAGCGGGTGTTTGGTGATTATCCGGAGTTCGATTTCCTCGCCGATCTGCAGCGCGACAGCCTGCCCGCCAACATCCGTATCCAGCAGTTTTTCATGCAGCCTGGCAGTCTGCTCAACAGCGCGCCGGCGCAGCAGGATTACGTCAGCAGCAATTACAGCCATGCCGCTCGCGACATCAACGCAGCGGGTCTGAATCTGGTGGCGCAATTGCTCGCCAGCAGCAGCGAACACCCTGATCGCTTAAGCCTGAGCTGCAACCCGGACATCACCCTCGACCTGTTGCCGAGGATCGCCAAGCGCCGCGAGGCGGGGGAGACCATTGTGCTGGTCGGCCAGGTGCATACGGATCTGCCGTACATGCCCGGCGATGCGGAAGTCGACATCGACACGTTTGATCTGCTGATCGACGAGAAGGACAGCTGCACGCTGTTTTCCACGCCGAACATGCCGGTGGGCTTTCAGGATCATTTCATTGGCTTGCACGCCAGTACGCTGGTGCGCGATGGCGGCACATTGCAAATTGGTATCGGCTCGATGGGCGATGCGTTGACTGCTGCGCTACTCGCGCGGCAGGCCGATAACGCCGGTTATCAGGCGGTGCTCGATGACATCAACCTCAGCCAATGGGCGCAATTGATCCAGCGCGAGGGCGGCACCGCGCCATTTGCCAAAGGCCTTTACGGTTGCAGCGAGATGTTCGTCAACGGGCTGTTGGTATTGGCGGATGCCGGGATCATTCGGCGCAAGGTCTATCCGGATGTGCCGACCCAGGAGCAGGCCAATGCCGGTACCCTCGACGAAGCCGCGCAGCCCGACGGTATCTCGGTGCACGGCGGCTTCTTCCTTGGCCCGCGCAGTTTTTATGAGCGGCTGCGCGAGTTGCCGCAAAGCAAACTGCTTGAATTCAACATGACCCGCATCAGCTACATCAACGAGCTGTACGGCCAGGAAGAGCTCAAGCGCTTGCAGCGCATCGATGCGCGCTTCATCAACACCGTGTTCACCATGACTCTGCTCGGCGCCGGCGTGGCTGATCAATTGGCGGACGGACGCGTGCTCAGCGGGGTTGGCGGCCAGTACAACTTTGTTGCCCAAGGCCATGCGCTGGAGGGCGCGCGATCGATGTTGATCCTGCGCAGCTGGCGCGAGTCCGGCGGCGAGGTCAGTTCCAATATCGTCTGGGACTACGGCCACTGCACGATCCCGCGGCACCTGCGCGACATCGTCGTCACCGAGTACGGCATCGCCGACCTGCGCGGAAAATCCGACGCAGCGGTGATCGAAGCGCTGCTCAACATCAGCGATTCTCGGTTCCAGCCGGGGTTGATCGAGCAGGCGCAGAAAGTCGGCAAGCTGCCAAAGGATTTCCGTATCGATCCACGGTTTGCCGATAACACACCGCAACGCTTGCAGGCGATTGCCGCACGGCATCCGAACCTGTTTCCGGAGTATCCGCTGGGCTGTGATTTCACTGCGATTGAACGGGATCTGCTGCGGGCGCTGAACTGGCTGAAGAGCAAGTTCAAGCTGACCGAGATTCTGGAATTGGGCAAGGCAGCGCTGGATGCGCCGGAGGCTTCAGCGTTCCCGGAACATCTTGAGCGGATGCAGCTCACAAACCCGGAGGGGTTGAAAGAAGACCTGTTTCAGCGCCTGCTGCTCACAGGCCTGAAAGCCACCGCGCAGTAACTGACCACCCCCAGAACCCACTGTGGGAGCGAGCCTGCTCGCGAAAGCGGTGTGTCATTCACTCAACAGGGTGACTGACACAATGCATTCGCGAGCAGGCTCGCTCCCACAGGGGTAACTCGGTGCCGCTGGTTACTCGATGAAGGTAACGACGCCATCCTTCAGCGATTGCACGCGGGCCAGGGATTCAACGCGGTAGCCCTGCGAGTCCAGTTCGGCGCGGCCGCCCTGGAACGACTTCTCGATGACGATGCCCAGGCCGGCAACGGTGGCGCCGGCCTGTTTGATGATCGAGATCAGCGCTTGCGAGGCCTTACCGTTGGCCAGGAAGTCGTCGATGATCAGCACGCGGTCGCTGCTGGTCAGGTGGCGCGGGGAGATGGCCACGGTGCTTTCGGTCTTCTTGGTGAACGAGTAGACGGTCGCCGAGAGCAGGTTTTCAGTCAGGGTCAGCGACTGTTGCTTGCGGGCGAAGATCACCGGCACGCCGAGGTTCAGACCGGTCATGATCGCCGGGGCGATGCCCGAGGCTTCGATGGTGACGATCTTGGTGATCCCCGAGTCCTTGAACAGCTCGGCGAATTCGTCACCGATCAGCTTCATCAGGGCCGGGTCGATCTGGTGGTTCAGGAAAGCGTCGACTTTCAGGACCTGATCGGAAAGCACGATGCCTTCTTCGCGGATTTTTTTGTGCAGTGCTTCCACAACAGCTTCCTCTGTTGGCGCGATGGGCGCCGAAGGTAGATTAAAAAGTAGTCGATTCTAGCGCTTTAACATCGCGCGTATGTCGGCCAATGCGCTATTGCCACGCACGGCTTTGACTTCAGTCGGGGTGTCGTCGTTGCCTTCCCAGGCCAGATCGTCCGGCGGCAGTTCATCGAGGAAGCGGCTCGGCGCGCAGTCGATGATCTCGCCGTACTGCTTGCGCTTGGCGGCGAAGGTGAATGCCAGGGTCTGGCGGGCGCGGGTGATGCCCACGTAGGCCAGGCGGCGTTCTTCTTCGATGGTGTCGGCTTCGATGCTGGAGCGGTGCGGGAGGATTTCCTCTTCCATGCCCATGATGAACACGTAGGGAAATTCCAGCCCTTTGGAGGCGTGCAGCGTCATCATTTGCACACCTTCGGCGCCGTCCTCTTCTTCCTGCTGGCGCTCGAGCATGTCGCGCAGCACCAGTTTGCCGATGGCGTCCTCAACGGTCATTTCGCCTTCTTCGTCCTTCTCGAGGGTGTTTTTCAATGCCTCGATCAGGAACCAGACGTTGCCCATGCGGTAGTCCGCAGCCTTGTCGCTGGAGCTGTTGGTACGCAGCCAGTTCTCGTAGTCGATGTCCATGACCATGCTGCGCAGCGCCGAGATCGGATCTTCGCCGGCGCACTGCTCGCGGACCTTGTCCATGAAGCGCTTGAAGCGCGCCAGGCGATCAGTGAAGCGGCTGTCGAGATGTTCGCCGAGGCCGATTTCGTCGGTGGCGGCGTACATCGAGATCTTGCGCTCGGTGGCGTAGTTGCCGAGCTTTTCCAGGGTGGTCGAGCCGATCTCGCGGCGCGGCACGTTGATCACGCGCAGGAAGGCGTTGTCGTCATCCGGATTGACGATCAGGCGGAAGTAGGCCATCAGGTCCTTCACTTCCTGGCGACCGAAGAAGCTGTTGCCGCCGCTCAGGCGATACGGCACCTGATGGTGCTGCAGCTTCAATTCGATCAGCTTGGCCTGGTAGTTGCCGCGATAGAGAATCGCGAAATCGCTGTACGGGCGGTCGGTGCGCAAGTGCAGGCTGAGGATTTCCATGGCCACGCGCTCGGCTTCGGCGTCCTCGTTGCGGCAGCGAATCACGCGGATCTCGTCGCCGTGGCCCATCTCGCTCCACAGCTGTTTTTCGAATTCGTGCGGGTTGTTCGAGATCAGCACGTTGGCGCAGCGCAGGATGCGGCTGGTGGAGCGGTAGTTCTGCTCCAGCATCACCACTTTCAAGGACGGATAGTCGTCCTTGAGCAGCATCAGGTTTTCCGGGCGCGCGCCACGCCAAGCGTAGATCGACTGGTCATCGTCGCCCACCACGGTGAACTGGTTGCGCTTGCCGATGAGCATCTTCACCAACAGGTACTGGCTGGCGTTGGTGTCCTGGTATTCGTCGACGAGCAGGTACCGCACCTTGTTCTGCCACTTTTCGAGAATGTCGGCGTGTTCTTCGAAGAGCTTTACCGGCAGCAGGATCAGGTCATCGAAGTCCACCGCGTTGAACGCCTTGAGCGTGCGCTGGTAGTGGGTGTAGACGATGGCGGCGGTCTGCTCCTTCGGGTTGCGCGCGTTTTCCAGGGCCTGGGCGGGCAGGATCAGGTCGTTTTTCCAGGCGCCGATCATGTTCTTGATCTCGTCGACGCCGTCGTCGCCTGCGTATTCCTTCTGCATGATGTCAGTCATCAGGGCCTTGACGTCGGTCTCGTCGAAGATCGAGAAACCGGGTTTGTAGCCCAGCCGCGCATGCTCCTTGCGGATGATGTTCAGGCCCAGGTTGTGGAAGGTGCAGACGGTCAGGCCGCGCCCTTCGCCGGCACGCAACAGGGTGCCGACCCGCTCCTTCATCTCGCGCGCGGCCTTGTTGGTAAAGGTCATGGCGACGATGTACTGGGCGCGGATGCCGCAGTTCTGGATCAGGTGCGCGATCTTGCGCGTGATCACGCTGGTCTTGCCGGAGCCAGCACCGGCGAGCACCAATAGAGGGCCGCCGACGTAGTTCACGGCTTCTTGCTGCCGGGGATTGAGTCGGGACATACGAAAATTCGGGAGTCGTTGACGAAATGGGCCGGCATTTTAACAGGCTCAGCGATTTCTGCTGCTCTGTCCGACTTGTGACGCAGCACGCGATTCAGATTTGCCGCTTTTGTTACTTTCACGCAGGATACGCGGGGATTTTGCGGCTAATGTTCTCATTCGTGACACAAAATAACGTTTCGATGCCGTTGTCATCAGACAACGCATTGGTCATTGTTCAGCACACCGGCATAATGCCCCGCCTACATCATTGCAGAGTCTAGGGAGTCAGCTTGTCTACGCCTGTCGAACCCTTGCGTTTGCTGCTACTGGCCGAAGAGCCAGCGTGGACAGCGTTGTTGCGTGAGTGTCTGGCTCCGATGGGGAGCGCGGCGGTGCTGATCAGCGCGCCGAACTGGGATTCGGTCAGCCGCCTGTTCGAGGACAACCGCCACGCGGTATTACTGACTCTGCCGGCGTTGCAGCCGGCGCCCGGGCGTTGCAGCCTGCCGACCGTTCTGCTGCTGGAGCACGAACCGGCCACCGCGCCGGTCGGTGTCAGCGACTGGCTGGTGTTCGACGCTCTCGACGCCGGCATGCTCCAGCGCTGCCTGCGCCATGTGCGCGAGCGCGGCGTGCTGGAAAACACTCTTCAGCGCCTGGCCGAACAGGACCCGCTGACCGGTATCGCCAACCGTCAGGGCTTCCAGACTCTGCTCACCGCGCGCCTTGCCGAAGGCGACGGCCGCGGTCTCGCCCTCGGCCATCTCGATCTCGACAACTTCCGCCATGCCAACGACGCTCTCGGTCATCAGGCCGGCGATCGCTTGATCCTGCAAGTTGTCGCGCGCCTGAAAAGTCAGCTGGAGGCCGGTGATCAACTGGCGCGGCTGGGCAGTGATGAATTCGCCCTGCTGATCGATACCCGCCGTGCACCGCAACGCGCCGAGTGGATGGCCGAACGCATTACTGAGGCGTTGGCCGAACCTTATTGGGTTGACGGCGAAAGCCTGCTGATCGGCTCCAGCCTCGGCATCGCCCACGCCCGCGCCAATGGCGGTGCCGATCCTTTGATGTGGCACGCCCATATAGCCATGCAGCAGGCCAAGAGCACACAGGGCTGCACCTTTCATATCTTCAACGAACGCATCAACCGCAACGCGCGAAGCATGGCCGACCTCGAAAGCGAACTGCGCCGGGCTTTGCGCCGCGATGAGCTGGAACTGCATTACCAGCCACGCCTGAATCTTGAAGACGGCCAGATTGTCGGCCTCGAAGCGCTGGTGCGCTGGCGTCATGGCGAGCGCGGTCTGTTGCCACCGAGCGAATTCGTGCCGCTGGCCGAGCAGAGCGGTCTGATCGTGCCGCTGGGCTACTGGGTCATTTCCCGCGCCTTGCGCGATATGCAGGCCTTGCGCGAGCAGGGGCTGCCGGCGCTGCACATGGCGATCAACCTGTCGTTCCGCCAGTTTCAGGACAGCCAGTTGCTGCCGACGCTCAGCCGCCTGATTGCCGAGCGCGGCGTCGAGGCGCAGTGGCTGGAATTCGAACTGACCGAAACCGCCGTGATGCGGCGCAGCGATCTGGTCAAACAGACCATGGACGCCCTCGGTCGCCTCGGTGTGCGCTTCTCGCTGGACGATTTCGGCACCGGGTTTTCCTCGTTCGTGCACCTCAACAGCCTGCCGATCACCTTGCTGAAGATCGACAAGAGTTTTGTCGGCGGCATGGAACAGCGCGAAGAGAACCGCAAACTGGTGCACGCGATGATCAACCTCGCGCACAACCTGCACCTGGAAGTAGTCGCGGAAGGGGTCGAGACGCCGGAGCAACTGGAGTTGTTGCGCGGGTTCGGCTGCGATCAGGTGCAGGGTTACCTGATCAGCCGACCGCTGCCGTTGGATGAGTTGGTGGAGTATCTGACCTTTGGAGCCAGTCAGCAGGCTTCGGTGGAAGCCATTTAAAAGATCGCAGCCTTCGGCAGCTCCTACCCTGGAATGTGTTCCCTTGTAGGAGCCGCCGAAGGCTGCGATCTTTTGATCTTAATCCGCGCCGATGGCCTCGAACCTCTCTGAAACCGGCTCGCGCCGAATCATCCGCTGCATCTTCCATTCAAAGGCCAGCGTCAGGCTCACCGCCGCGCAGGCCAACCCCAGCGCCAGACCCCACCAGACGCCCGTCGGCCCCCAATTGAGGTGAAACGCCATCCACCACGCCGCCGGTGCGCCAATCAGCCAATAGCAAGCGAGCCCCACCAGAAACGTAGTCTTGGCATCCTTGAGCCCGCGAATACAGCCCATGGCAATCGTCTGCGTGCCGTCGAACAGTTCGAACCACGCCGCTACTGCCAACAGGCTCACCGCCAGACGGATCACTTCGGCAAACGCCGGATCATTATGGTCGAGGAACAGACCGACCAACTGGTTCGGCCACAGCCAGAACACCAGGGCAAAGCCGAGCATCACCACGGCGCCGAAGGCGATGCCGACACGGCCCGACATCCGCGCATCGACCAGTTGCCCGGCGCCATAGTGTTGGCCGACGCGCATGGTGATGGCGTAAGACATCCCGGCCGGGACCATGAAGGCCACCGACACGATCTGCAGGGCGATTTGATGCGCGCCCATCTGCGTACTGCCCATGGTGCCCATGCACAACGCGGCAAAGGCAAACAGCCCGACTTCCACCGCATAGGTGCCGCCAATCGGCAGGCCCAGACGCCACAGTTCTTTCAGGTATTGCCGGTTCGGCCGCGACAGGCCGGCGCGCAACGGATAAGCGTCATACGCCGGATGCCGGCGGATATGCCAGGCCAGCGCCAGTGCCATGCAGTTGGCGACAATCGCCGTGACCAGACCAATGCCGGTCAGACCCAGTTGCGGCAGGCCGAACATGCCGGTGATCAGCGCGTAGTTGAGCAGGAAGTTGGCCCCCGTACCGGCGAGGCTTATGACCATCACTGGCGTCGCCCGGCCGATTGCACTGGTAAAACCGCGCAGGGCCATGAAGCTCAGGTAGCCGGGCAGGGCGAAGGGCAGGGCGATGAGAAATTGCCCGGCGGCGTTGACGTTGGTTTCGGTTTGGCCGAACAGCAGCAACACCGGTTTGAGGTTCCACAACAACAGCCCGGCGCCGAGGGCCATCAGCCAGGCCAGCCACAACCCGGCCTGGGTCAGGCGCGCGGCACCGATGATGTCGCCGGCACCCTGACGGATCGCCACCAGTGTGCCGACCGCTGCAATCACGCCGATGCAGAAAATCGACACGAACGAGTAGCTCGCGGCACCGAGGCCGCCACCGGCCAGCGCTTCGGGGCTGAGGCGCGCCATCATCAAGGTGTCGGTCAGCACCATCAGCATGTGCGCCAACTGCGAAGCGATCAGCGGCCCCGCCAACCGCAGAATGGCCCAGAGTTCGGTACGCACAGGATGCTGCATGGTCATCACCACCCAAATATCAGAGAACGCAGAAGAGCGTCGATTCTCGGCGCTTGGCAGGCTTTGCACAAAGGGATAAAAAGGATGGGTTGCATGATTAATACTCATCCTGAATCGTCCTGCCGAATTGGCTGTATCCCCGCTATTGGAGCTTTGTGTATGTCCCGACGCCTTCCGCCGTTGTATGCCCTGCGCGCATTCGAAGCGGCAGCGCGACACAGCTCGTTCACCCGCGCGGCGGAAGAACTGTCGATCACCCAGAGCGCGGTCAGTCGGCACATGCGCACTCTTGAAGAACACTTCGCCTGCCGGCTGTTTCATCGCAGCGGGCGCAACCTGCAACTGACCGAATCGGCGCGGCTGCTGTTACCCGGTATCCGCGAAGGCTTCGCCGCCCTTGAGCGCGCCTGCAATACCTTGCGCGCCGAGGACGACATCCTGCGCATGAAAGCGCCATCGACCCTGACCATGCGTTGGCTGCTGGCGCGGTTGAGTCGCTTCCGCCATTTGCAGCCGGGCAATGAGGTGCAACTGACCAGCGCATGGATGGATATCGATTCGGTGGACTTCAACAACGAACCATTCGATTGCGCAGTTTTGCTCAGTGACGGGCATTTCCCGCCGGACTGGGAAGCGAGCCTGCTGTTTCCCGAGGAATTGATTCCGGTCGGCGCGCCGAACCTGCTCAATGATCAACCTTGGGATGTAGCGCGTCTGGCGACGGCTGAACTGCTGCACCCGACCCCGGATCGCCGTGACTGGCGCAGTTGGCTGGAGCGCATGGGCCTGTCCGATCAGGTCTCGCTCAAGGGCGGACAAGTGTTCGATACGCTGGAACTGGGCATGATCGCCGCGGCGCGCGGCTACGGCGTTTCGATGGGTGATCTGTTGATGGTCGCCGAAGATGTCGCGCAAGGGCGCTTGAGCCTGCCATGGCCAACCGCCGTCGCCAGTGGCCTGAATTATTACCTGGTGTGGCCGAAACCGCGTCCGGGAGGTGAACGTTTGCGCCGCCTCAGCGATTTTCTCCAAGGCGAAGTCCGCGCCATGCAATTGCCGGCGGTAGAGCGCTTGAGCTGAAACGTTCGAGCCGGCACAATGCCACTACTGCGCCATACCCACGCAATCCGCTCAAGTATTCGGATTTTCCGCCGACTACGAGCATGTGGAACCGTCGTGCCGGTTCCGCGCTACCCCCATTATTAGAATATTTTCCGGGCAATTACCGCGATCAAGGAGGATTCGGTGGCTCGGCCAGGAGCTGTTCATGTCTCAACCTCGTGCTCGGATCGCCTCGCAGCTGGGCCTTGCCCTTGCTGTGATACTGGCGATAGTCATCAGCGGCAGTACGGTGTTCGCCTTGCGTTCGCTGGATTCCGCCAACCTCGCCACCCGTGAAGAGCATCTGGCCAGTGAGGCCCGGCTGCTGGCCGATCAACTGAGCACCTTTCACGGTACGCTGCGCGAAAGCACCCTGCGTTTGAGCGGGCTGTTCGAAAAACGCTTCGGCAGTGGTTTGAGTGTGCACCCGGATCAGCCAGTGACCGTGGCCGGCGTGCAGACCCCGGGCCTGCATCTGGGCAACGAGGTGCTGAACAACAACTTCAAGGAAGTTGACGAGTTCAAGCAGATGACCGCCGGCGTGGCCACGGTATTCGTGCGCAGCGGCGAAGACTTCATTCGCGTCAGCACCAACGTCAGCAAGCAGGACGGCACCCGTGCCATCGGCACTGTGCTCGACCACGCCAACCCGGCGTACGCGAAGTTGATGGCGGGGCAGAGTTATGTCGGCCGCTCGTTGCTGTTCGAGCGCTACTACATGTCGCAGTACACACCGGTGCGCGATGCGGGCGGCAAGATCATCGCCGTGTTGTACGTAGGCTTCGATTACACCGATGCGCAGAACGCGCAGTTCGCCAATCTCAAGCGCTTCCGCATTGGCAAGACAGGCTCGCTGGCGCTGCTCGACGAGCAGAACAAATGGCTGGTGCCGATTGCCGGCGTCGAAAACCTGGATCAAGCCGCCCCGACCATCAACAACCTGGTGAAAACCCCGGGCAAGGGTGAATTCTGGAGCGACAAGGGTGAGGACTTCTACAGCATCGCCGTGCCGTTCGAAGGTGGCCCGTGGTCGGTGGTGGCGAGCATGCCGAAAGCCGAGATCCGCGCGGTGACCTGGAGCGTCGGTACGCAACTGGCGATCGGCAGCCTGCTGGCGATGTTGCTCGCGGTCGGTTCCGTGGTCTGGCTGCTGCGCAGCAAACTCGCACCGCTGGGCGATCTGGTGCGTCAGGCCGAAGCCTTGGGCGCGGGTGATCTGAGCGTACGGCTGAACGTATCGAGCCACGATGAAATCGGTCAGCTGTCCCGCGCGTTCAACCAGATGAGCCAGGCGCTGTCGACCATGGTCGAGCACATCCGCCGCGCTTCGGAAGAGGTCAACAGCCGTGCGCAGGCGCTGTCCGGTTTGTCCGGTGGTGCGTATGAGGGCATGGAGCAACAGTCGGGCGAAATCACCAGCATGGCCGGCGCCGTGGAAGAGTTCAGCGCCACCTCGCTGAACATTGCCGACAACATGGGCGCGACCCAGCGCCTGGCGCAGGAAAACGCGCAGCAGACCCAGATTGGCCGCAGCTCGATGGAAGAAGCGTCGTCGTCGCTGGAGCAGATCGCTGGCGCGCTGAACAGCACCGCCAGCGTGATCAACACGCTGGGGCAGCGCTCGCAGGAAATCGGTGGGATTGTCGGCGTGATCACTTCGATCGCCGAGCAGACCAACCTGTTGGCACTCAACGCTGCCATCGAAGCCGCGCGTGCCGGTGAACAAGGTCGCGGTTTTGCCGTGGTCGCGGACGAAGTGCGCAGCCTCGCCTCGCGTACCCGCCAGGCGACCGATGAAATCTCCAGCATGATCCACAGCATCCAACAGGAAACCGGCAACGCGATCAGCACCATGGAGCAGGGCAATGTGCTGATGCAGGAAGGCCTGTCGCGCAACGCCAATGTCGCCTCGGCACTGGCGCGGATCGATGAGCAGAGCCGTTCGGCAGGCCAGCAGTTCGCCGCGATCACCACCGCCACTCAGGAACAAAGCAGCACTGCAACGTTGCTGAGCAGCAACTTGCAGAGCATCGCCTTGGCCAACAGCGAGCAGCGCGAGGTTGTCTCGAACCTGGCTGTCACCGCGAAAGAGCTGGAGAAGCTCGCGGCGGATCTGCGTTCCGAGGTTGATCGCTTCCGTTGATGCATCTTTGAAACAGCTATCGCGAGCAGGCTCGCTCCCACAGTAGTCGGCGTAATTCACAAATATTGTGAAGGCCCGAAATCCCTGTGGGAGCGAGCCTGCTCGCGAATGCTTTTCTGCCACCGCTTCTTTGGACTTGCTGAAACGTTTCCGCAGCGCTATAAAAATGGCACAACTCCAATAAAGGCTGCTGCCATGACCCCGCTCAAACTCCTCGTCGCACTCGGCGCATTGTCTGCCGCTTCTCATGCCATGGCTTGGGACTATGTCCTGCTCGACGCCAACACTCCGGCAAAAAACTGGACGATCACCAGTGAACAACTCGGCGTAAAAACCGCCAAACCGTTTTCCGTGACCCTGCGTACCCTGCATGGCGGTCGTCAGGAGGGCGTCAGCATTGTCGATATCGATAACGGCACGATGAAGCTGTCGGTCGTGCCGACCCGTGGCATGAATGTGTTGCAGGCTTCGGTGGGCGACGTGCGGATGGGCTGGGATTCGCCGGTCAAGGACGTGGTCAACCCGGCGTTCATCGAACTCAACGGTCGCGGTGGCCTGGGCTGGCTCGAAGGCTTCAATGAGCTGGTGACCCGTTGCGGTTATGAGTGGGTTGGCCATCCCGGCATGGACAACGGCGAATTGCTGACCTTGCACGGTCGCGCCGCCAACATCCCGGCCAGCACCGTCACTTTGCACATCGACGAGAAGCCGCCGTATGCCATCACGCTGCGTGGCGAGTTGAAAGAGCAGGCATTCAAGAAAGTCGATTTCTCGGTAGCGACCGAACTGGTCACCGAACCGGGCAGTGCACGCTTTGCCCTCAACGACACTCTGACCAACAACGGCGACTATCCAAAGGAATACCAGGCGCTGTATCACAGCAACTTCAGCACGCCGTTTCTTGAGCAAGGAGCGAAATTCGCTGCGCCGGTGAAGCAGGTGTCGCCGTTCAACGAGAAGGCCAAGGGTGACCTGCCCGACTGGCAGACCTATCGCGGGCCAACCAAGGACTACGACGAAACTGTCTACAACGTCGTGCCGTATGCGGACGCCAAAGGAGATACCTTGACCGTGCTGCACAACAAGGCCGGTAGCCTCGGCGTATCCGTTGGCTTCAATACTCAGCAACTGCCAGTTTTTTCGCTGTGGAAAAACACCGACACCCAAGGGCAGGGCTACGTCACCGGGCTGGAGCCGGGAACCAGTTTTTCCTACAACCGTCGCTATCAGCGGCCGTTGAATCTGGTGCCGACCATTGCGCCGAAAGAACATAAACAGTTCCAGATCAGCTACAGCCTGCTGGCCGACAAAGCTGCGGTGGATAACGCGTTGAAGCGCGTGACCGATATCCAGGCCGGGCGCGACACCGAAGTGCGCCAGGCACCGCTGGTTGATCTGACTGAGCATTAAGGTATCGCCGGCCGGTATTGCAGTGCCTCGGCCAGATGCTCGCGGGTAATCGCATCGGCCTGTTCAAGATCCGCCAGCGTGCGCGCGACCTTGAGCAGGCGATGCGCCGAGCGCAGCGACAGGATCAGTCGCTCGCAGGCCGCTTCAAGCCATTTTTCATCGGCTGTGGATAACTTGCAGTGATGCTTCAGCCCCGGCAGATCGAGAAACGCATTGGCACAGCCCTGACGTTTCTGCTGGCGTTCCCGCGCTTCGGCGACCAACGCCGCAGCGCTGGCGCTGTCCTCGCCGGGCTTGGCTGCCGGATTCAATGCGGTCGCTTCACGCGCCACGGTCAGGTGCAGATCGATCCGGTCGAGTAGCGGCCCTGAGAGCTTGTTGCGATAGCGCTGGACCATGTCCGGTGTGCACGAGCATTTGCCACTGGGTTCGCCAAGATATCCACAGGGACACGGATTCATCGCTGCCACCAATTGAAACCGCGCGGGGAAACGTACGCGATCCTTGGCCCGAGCAATGACGATATGCCCGGATTCCAGCGGCTCGCGCAGCACCTCGAGAACCTTGCGATCAAACTCTGGCAATTCATCTAGAAACAGCACGCCGTGATGGGCGAGGGTGATTTCGCCGGGTTGCGGCTTTGAACTGCCACCGACCAGCGCCGGTCCGGAAGCGGAGTGATGCGGTTGGCGGAAGGGGCGTTGCGGCCAATGAGTCAGAGGCACACCACTGGCGACCGATTGAATCGCTGCCACTTCCAGCGCTTCACACTCGGAAAGCGGCGGCAGTAATCCTGGCAGACGACTGGCCAGCAGCGTCTTGCCGGTTCCCGGTGGCCCACTGAACAGCAGGTTATGCGCCCCCGCTGCGGCAATCAGCAGTGCGCGTTTGGCGGCTGTCTGCCCCTGCACCTCATTGAGGTCGGGATAGGGTTTGGCGGCATGCATCAAGCCGTCGGAAACGTAAGGCTCCACCGGCGTGTGCCCGTTGAAATGGGCCACCGCCTCCAGCAAGTGATCGACCGCAAACACCTTCAGCCCGGATGCCAGACACGCCTCTTCCGCATTCGCCCGTGGCACCACCAACGCCCTCCCGGCCTTGCGCGCCGCCAGTGCCGCCGGCAGCACGCCACGCACCGGTCGCACGGCGCCAGACAGCGCCAACTCACCCAGACATTCCACATCGTCCAGCGTCAGACACGGCACTTGCACACTGGCCGACAAGATCCCCAAGGCAATTGCCAGATCGAAGCGCCCGCCATCCTTGGGCAGATCCGCCGGCGCAAGATTCAAGGTGATCCGCCGCGCCGGAAATTGCAGCCCGGAATTGATGATCGCGCTGCGCACCCGATCCTTGCTCTCCTTCACCGCCGCTTCAGGCAGGCCGACCATGGTCAGCGACGGCAGACCGTTGGCCAGATGGACTTCGACGGTGACAGCGGGGGCTTCCACGCCAATCTGGGCGCGACTGTGGACAATGGAGAGGGACATGGTCGTTCCTTGAGCTGAATCGGGGAGCCGCTTCCTGCGGGTTTTTGAAGGGTAGTTGAGCCGGGCTTCAGTGCTGAAATAGAGGTTTACAAGACGTATCCAGACCCGATTGGCTGTCACTGTTTGCCTGAATTGAAGCGTTGACTCTCGCCCGGCATTGACGGATCCTCCCGCTCGAGGACTGCAACTGCGCATTCGTCGGGACTGGGCACCAGTAAAAGCTCCCCCGCATTTTTGGCAGCAGAGAAAGCTGGTTTCTCTGAAGTAGTGACGACGGGCCGACTCGTCGGATTCTGAACCCATGGCGGCGAAGCCAGGAGCTAAAGAATCGCTGCGACTACTCCTCCAAACACAATAAAGGCGTCCTATGGACGCCTTTTTATTTTTGACTCAGGATCTTCTACCGGCCAGCGGGCCGCTTGGCTCAAGCTCTGGCCCACACGTAACAGCAACTTCAATAAATCGCCGTTGGTTGGCTGACATGTCCCCAGCCAACCGGAGTGCTTCGAGATGTAGTTCAACAATCTGAAGAAGCTTTTCCTTTCGCTTTTTTGGGCTCATACGCACCTCGTGCGATTGGGTTGTTGATTTCGATGTTATTGACCGTTCACAGAAATGACAAGCCGGTTGGTGTGGTCGAACTCGAACCCCAGTTTCCGGTAGTAAAAAACAACATTCGGATCAGGATCCTGGATCTCGATTTCTTTGCATCCTAGCGCTCGCGCATAGTGATCTGCGACAAGCAGAGCAATCGGCGCGATCCTGCCGCGAAGCGGGTGCGCGCTATCCGGATGCCCTTCCAACAAAACAATCTTTAAGCAGATAGAGCTTGCGCGCGGGGTCGCATAGGACATGCCGCAAAGAATCTGTTTGTACCATATCGCCAAATCCAGACCTTTCGCATCTTTACTTTTCCAGTCTGCAACGTCATCCCAAGGGAAAATTGTTGGCCCCTCCCAGAGAAAGTATTGCTTTATCGCTGCTGGGGTAATTGGCTCAAACTTGACCGCTGCTGCATCAATATTTGGGATTCTCGGGGCAATGTCCTTGAGAAAGAATTTGTAGGCGATCTTTCGCGAATTTGATCTGAATGTCTGGTTACGAAGATCCGTTGCTTTGCCTTTTCTTCTCATTGTTTTCATCTGTTTGGATCTGGTCGCAGAAGATAGCCAGCAGAGAGGGGGCAGCGAAATCAGACGTGGCGGACGCGTTTTGTAGGACGTTACTTCTGTGAGTGGAGGATTTCGGAGCAGGGTGGGGAACGAAGACACAAAAAGGTCATTTCAGTGGGGATTGTTGCAGGGCTGTGCATCAAAAGATCGCAGCCTGCGCTAATTCATACACATGAAGCTGAAGGTTGTGCCGACCTTCAGTCGCTAGCAGGCTAGCTGCTCCCACAGGGGATAGCAGCGGATTATTCCGCGGGCGGTGTCAGCTTCGCTTCCATCTCGGCGACTTTGGCTTCAAGACTCTCAAGCCGTGCCCGCGTGCGAGCCAACACCACCATCTGACTATCAAACTCTTCCCGGCTGACCAGATCGAGTTTGCTGAAGGCACTTTGCAGCAGCATTTTGAACTGGCTTTCGATTTCGGCTTTCGGCAGCGGGGTATCGCCGCTGAACAGGCGGGAGGCGGTGCCGCTCAGGGCGTCGAGGAAGTCTTTGGGCGCGAGCATGGGAAATGTCCTGGAAACAATGGCCGGCAGTGTATCACGCAGTGTCTATAGTCAATCCCGTTGCACGGATGCACGCTTTTCGCGCAGGGGGACGGACGGTGGCGCACCGTTGTTGTGCGTATCGGCAAAAGCTTTTCTGCCCGAGCGCGTGCAACAGGGGCCAAGAGATTGAAATGCAGGGTTTTTGCCGAGCTGGCAAGGTTTCTGCTTAGTCACCCTCGACCCATGCACTGATGCAGTCGCTGTGACGAATGCAGTGCGGCAGACGAAGCGGGGAGTTTCGTCTGATGCGGTTAGCTGGCGTCAACGATGCGTTACAAAGCCAGGCACTGCGCTTAGACTTGAGACGGGTTTGTTTTCCTGGGGCAAGTCCACCAATTCGGGAGAGAGTTTCATGAAGCTAGTCACTGCCATCATCAAGCCGTTCAAGTTGGACGACGTGCGCGAGTCGCTGTCCGAAATCGGCGTGCAGGGCATTACCGTCACTGAAGTCAAAGGCTTCGGCCGGCAGAAGGGTCACACCGAGCTGTATCGCGGCGCGGAATATGTGGTCGATTTTCTGCCCAAGGTGAAAATCGACGTGGCCATCGACGACAAGGATCTGGATCGGGTTATCGAGGCGATAACCAAAGCGGCCAACACCGGCAAGATCGGTGACGGCAAGATCTTCGTGGTCAATCTGGAACAGGCGATCCGCATCCGTACCGGCGAAACCGATACCGACGCGATCTAAGCGCCGCCACAAACCCAACGCCCCAGGAGAAAACAATATGACTCTGCGTAAATTCGCAGGGCTAGGAGCCCTGTTGTCTATCGTAATGCCCAGCCTTGCTTTGGCGGCAGACGAAGTGGCGGCCCCGGTCCTCAACTCTGGCGACACTGCCTGGATGTTGACCTCTACAGCCTTGGTGCTGTTCATGACCATTCCCGGCCTCGCGCTGTTCTACGGCGGCATGGTCCGGTCGAAAAACATTCTTTCCGTGATGATGCAGTGCTTCGCCATTACCGGTCTGATCAGCATCCTGTGGGTCATTTATGGCTACAGCATTGCCTTCGACACCACCGGCATGGAGCAGGGCGTCGTCAACTTCAATTCGTTCTTCGGTGGCATGGGCAAGGCGTTCCTCGCCGGTGTCACGCCTTCGAGCATTACCGGCCCGGCGGCGCTGTTCCCTGAGGCTGTGTTCATTACCTTTCAGATGACCTTCGCGATCATCACCCCGGCGCTGATCGTCGGTGCGTTCGCCGAGCGCATGAAGTTCTCCGCGATGCTGATCTTCATGGGCATCTGGTTCACGCTGGTTTATGCACCGATCGCGCACATGGTCTGGTCCGGTAACGGCGGCCTGATGTGGGACTGGGGCGTGCTCGACTTCGCTGGCGGCACCGTGGTGCACATCAACGCCGGTATCGCCGGTCTGGTCGCGTGCCTGGTACTGGGCAAGCGCAAAGGCTTCCCGACCACACCAATGGCTCCGCATAACCTCGGCTACACGCTGATGGGCGCGGCGATGCTGTGGGTCGGCTGGTTCGGCTTCAACGCCGGTTCCGCTGCCGCTGCCAACGGCACTGCCGGTATGGCCATGCTGGTTACCCAGATCGCCACTGCCGCTGCGGCACTGGGCTGGATGTTTGCTGAGTGGGTCACCCACGGCAAGCCAAGCGCGCTGGGCATTGCTTCGGGTGTGGTCGCCGGTCTGGTCGCGATCACTCCGGCCGCTGGCACCGTGGGCCCGATGGGGGCACTGGTGATCGGTCTGGCTGCAGGTGTGGTGTGCTTCTTCTGCGCCACCACCCTGAAACGCAAACTCGGCTATGACGACT
>NZ_RAZO01000443.1:15020-19106 GCF_004307535.1 Pseudomonas sp. Sample_9 | reverse complement strand
GTGGTGTGCTTCTTCTGCGCCACCACCCTGAAACGCAAACTCGGCTATGACGACTCCCTGGATGCCTTCGGCGTGCACGGTATCGGCGGTATCCTCGGCGCGATCCTCACCGGTGTGTTTGCCGCACCGGCACTGGGCGGCTTCGGCACCGTGACTGACATTGGCGCGCAGGTCTGGATCCAGATCAAAGGCGTCGGCTTCACGGTGATCTACACCGCGATCGTCACCTTCATCATCCTCAAGGTGCTGGACGCCGTCATGGGTCTGCGCGTAACCGAGGAAGAAGAGTCGGTCGGCCTCGATCTGGCACAACACAACGAACGCGGCTACAACCTGTAAGTACGCGCGATAAAAAAATTGCCCGGTTCGCCGGGCATTTTTTTGTCCGGGATTTGTCATTCAGGGAGCGGCTGAAAGGATTTTTCTTACGGCTTTGGTCGTCTTTACGACGAGGCTTTTTCTGCGGGCAATCGCTTACATCGCTGCAGGAATATTAGGGCCTTTGTTTTTTTTCAGAGCACGCTAGAATGCGCCCCGAACGAGCGGAGAACTGTATGTGGCAACAGACTCTGATAACCCTGCGGGCAAGGCCCCGGGGCTTTCATCTGGTGACGGACGAGTTGCTCACAGGCTTGCCTGAACTCAAGACCTGTCGGGTCGGTCTGTTGCATTTGTGGCTGCAGCACACGTCGGCGTCGTTGACCATCAACGAGAACGCCGATCCGGCAGTTCGTCGCGACTTCGAACGATTTTTCAATCGTCTGATCCCACAAGGAACGGACGGCTACGAGCACAACGACGAAGGCCCGGATGATCTCCCGGCGCACTTCAAGGCCAGCGTGCTTGGTTGCCAGATCAGTCTGCCGGTTGCGGCAGGGCGGCTGGCCCTGGGTACCTGGCAAGGGATTTATCTGGGCGAGCACCGTGATCATGGCGGTGCCCGTAAAGTCCTCGCCACCTTGCACGGTGAACAGGCATGAGCCGCTGCCGGGCAGCGGCAGAAGATTTTTCAACGGCGGCTTCGACAGCCGCCAAAGCTGGTCTATAACTAATCTGCTTTTGGCAAGTCATGAGGTAGAACATGAGCGACGATGATCTGGAAAACGACGACCTCGAAGTAGGCGACGAAGACGAGGCCGAGGAAGGCCTGGAAGCGGCAGCGGAAGACGTTGCCGAAGATGATGGCGGTGACGACACGCCGGCCCCGGCTGCCAAAGGCAAAGCCAAGGCTGCGGTCTCGGTCGACGAGTTGCCGAGCATCGAAGCCAAGAACAAGGAGCGTGACGCCCTGGCCAAGGCCATGGAAGAATTCCTTGCGCGCGGCGGCAAGGTGCAGGAAGTGGAGGCCAACGTGGTCGCCGATCCGCCCAAGAAGCCGGACAACAAGTACGGCAGCCGCCCTATCTGAGGCGCGTCGCTCGCTTGCTGAAAAAGCCCGCCGTCGCTGCGGGCTTTTTCATGTCTGAAATAAATCCGTTGAAAACAAATGCAGTCCCCTGTGGGAGCGAGCCTGCTCGCGAAGAGGGCATGTCAGCCGACATACATGTTGGATGACACACCGCATTCGCGAGCAGGCTCGCTCCCACAGGGCTGTAGATCAGTTCGAGGAAGCATTCCAGCGGGAGAGGACGGCGGGCAATTCGGTCAGGCTGCGAATTTCCGCATCCGGCAAGCGCTCCGCCTCCCAGACCTTGCCCGTCGGGTTGAACCACACCGCGCGCAAGCCTGCCTGCTGAGCGCCAGCAATGTCATCGCCAGGATGATCGCCGACATGCACCGCCGCTTCAGAACCCACACCACCGCGCTGCAACGCTTCATGAAACAGCCGCGCATCCGGTTTGGCGATGCCGATGTCTTCGGCGCACAAGGCGAACTTGAAGTAATCCGCCAGCCCCAGCCGGCGCACGTCGGCATTGCCATTGGTGACCACGCCGAGGGCGTAATGATTGGCGAGCAGCTCCAGCAGCGGCTCGACTTCCGGGAACACTTCGATCTGATGCCGCGCATGCAGGAACACTTCAAAAGCCTTGTCAGCCAGCTCCGACGCTTCGCCGTGGGCATACCCGGCTTCTTCGAGCGCATGGAACAGCACACGTCGGCGCAGCGCGCTGATGCGGTGTTTGAGGCCCGGTTCGCCCGCCAGCACTCGCTCGCGAATCGACCACAAATGCTCCACCGGCACCGCGCCCAGGTTCGACGCATGCTCGCTCAGCCATTCGCGCAACACGGTTTCGGCGCTGGCGATCACCGGAGCGGTGTCCCACAGGGTGTCGTCGAGGTCGAAGGTGATCAACTGAATGCTCATGAATCATCGCCTTTCATGCGTTTGGCCCGGGGATGGGCGCTGTCGTAGACCGCCGCCAGATGCTGGAAGTCGAGGTGGGTATAGATCTGTGTGGTTTTGATATCAGAGTGACCGAGCAATTCCTGCACCGCGCGCAGATCCTGTGAAGACTCGAGCAAATGGCTGGCGAACGAGTGCCGCAGCATGTGCGGATGCAGGTTCTGCCCCAGCTCGCGCTCGCCAGCAAGTTTGACCCGCACCTGAATCGCCCGCGGGCCGAGACGACGACCTTGCTGGCTGACAAACACCGCATCGTCCGCCGGGTTGGTCATGGCTCTAAGCGGCAACCAGTGTTCCAAGGCTTCGCGAGCCTTGGTGCCAACCGGCAACAGCCGAGTCTTGCTGCCCTTGCCGAGCACCTGAACCATGCCGTCGGCGAGGTCGAGTTGATCGAGATTGAGCCCGGTCAATTCGGACAGACGCAGGCCTGACGAATAGAACAGCTCGAGAATCGCCTGATCGCGGCGGGCGAGAAAGTCATCCTCGACCGCACCTTCCAGCAATTGCAGGGCGCGGTCAGTATCGAGGGTCTTCGGCAGGCGCCGTTCGCCTTTCGGCGGGGCCAGGCCGGTGGCCGGGTCGTGGTCACACAGGCCTTCGCGATTCAAATAGTGATAAAGCCCGCGCACCGCCGAGAGCAGGCGGGCGAGGCTGCGCGAGGACTGGCCTTGCGCATGCAATCGGGCGATCAGGCTGCGCAGGCGCTGGATATCCAGCGCGGCCCAACTGCCGATGTTCTGCTTGATGCACCAGCCGAGGACTTTATCGAGGTCGCGGCGATAAGCCGACAGGGTGTGCGGCGACACCTGTCGCTCACTGCGCAGATGTTCGCAGTAAGCGTCCAGTTGTCGTTCCATGGTCAGCGTACCGAGCGCAGCGAGCTGTTGACCCGTGGCAGCACGCGGCCCATGACCTCGGCGATGTAACTGAGGAACAAGGTGCCGACCGAGCTCTTGTAATGCTGCGGGTCACGGCTGGCGATGGCCAGAATGCCGTGAATGCCCTGATGGCTGACGGCAACCACGGCGGTCGAGCCGATCTGCTGGCGCTGTTCTTCGCCGAAAAGGAAATCCAGCTCATGTTCACGCAGGCTGCCGCTGACGCTTTTGCCTTCGGTGAGCAGGCCGCCAATCGCGGTTTGCGCGTCGGCGTGGGTTACCCAGCGGCCGACCGGGGCCGGGTTGTCGCCGAGCAGGATCAGGCTGACGAAGGGCACCTGGAAATCCTGACGCAGGCTGTCTTCAACGCTGATGACCACGTCTTCCAGGGTCGATGCATCCATCAGCGCGAGGATCAGGCGGCGGGTCTTTTCGAACAGGCGATCGTTGTCGCGGGCCACGTCCATCAGATGCGAAAGGCGATGGCGCATCTCGATATTGCGATCGCGCAGGATGGTCATCTGCCGCTCGACCAGCGACACGGTGTCGCCGCGTCGGTGCGGAATGCGCAACGACGGCAGCAGCTCTTCGTGCTCAACGAAGAAGTCCGGATGAGCCTCCAGGTAGGCGGCAACCGCGGCTGCCTCAAGGCTCTCGGACGCTGATTCGTCGACTGGTCGGGCGGGTACCTGTGGCTTGTCGGTCATGATTTCTGCTCGCTCAAAGACGCACTTGTCCTTCGTATACACGCACTGCCGGACCGGTCATCAACACCGGTTCGCCCGGGCCGGCCCACTCGATGGACAGACGCCCGCCGGGCAGGTCGATCAACAGCGGCGAATCCATCCACCCCTGACTGATGGC
>NZ_RAZO01000443.1:0-14920 GCF_004307535.1 Pseudomonas sp. Sample_9 | reverse complement strand
GCCCGCCGGGCAGGTCGATCAACAGCGGCGAATCCATCCACCCCTGACTGATGGCCGCCACCGCTGCCGCACAGGCGCCGGTGCCGCAGGCCTGGGTTTCCCCGGCGCCGCGTTCCCATACGCGCAGTTGCGCACGATGGCGGTCGATGACCTGAAGGAAACCGACATTGACCCGCGCCGGGAAGCGCGGATGGTGTTCTATCTTCGGCCCCAGTTCATGCACCGGTGCACTGTTGATGTCATCCACGCGTATGACCGCATGGGGATTGCCCATCGACACGGCGGCCAGCTCGACCGTGGCGCCTTCGACGTCCAGCTGATAACTGCTGGCCTGGGCTGGCGCCTGGAACGGGATGTCCGCCGGCACCAGGCGCGGCGCGCCCATGTTCACGCCGATCTGGCCGTCGTTACGCACGTCCAGTTCGATGATGCCGCCCTTGGTCTCGACGCGGATCTGCCGCTTGGCAGTCAGACGTTTGTCGAGCACGAAGCGGGCGAAGCAGCGCGCACCGTTGCCGCATTGCTCCACTTCCGAACCGTCGGAGTTGAAGATCCGGTAGCGAAAATCCACATCCGGGTTGCTCGGTGCTTCGACGATCAGCAACTGGTCGAAACCGATCCCGGTGTGGCGATCGCCCCATTGCTTGGCGTGTTTGGGCTGAATGTGCGCGTGCTGGCTGACCAGGTCGAGGACCATGAAGTCGTTGCCCAGGCCGTGCATTTTGGTAAAACGCAGCAGCATGGGTTACTCCGGCAGCAGGCTTTCGCCGGCAAACAGCTCGGCCACGGTTTCGCGGCGACGCACTTCAAAAACCTGATCACCATCCACCAGCACCTCGGCGGCACGGCCGCGGGTGTTGTAGTTGGAGCTCATGACGAAACCGTAGGCTCCGGCCGAATGCACCGCCAGCAAGTCGCCTTCTTCCAGCGCCAGCTCGCGGTCCTTGGCGAGAAAGTCGCCGGTTTCGCAGATCGGGCCGACGATGTCGTACTTGCGTGCAGCGCTGTCGCGCGGCTTCACCGCCGTGACATCCATCCACGCCTGATACAGCGCCGGGCGGATCAGGTCGTTCATCGCCGCGTCGACGATGGCGAAATCCTTGTGCTCGGTGTGCTTGAGGTATTCGACCTGGGTCAGCAACACGCCGCCATTGGCGACGATGAAGCGGCCCGGCTCGAACACCAGCGCCAGATCACGCCCGTCGAGACGCTCGCGCACGGCTTTGATGTAGTCGGCAGCCAGCGGCGGCTCTTCATCGCGATAACGCACGCCCAGGCCGCCACCGAGATCAATGTGGCGCAGGTGAATGCCGCAATCGCCCAGACGGTCGACCAGATCGAGCAAGCGATCCAGGGCGTCAATGAATGGCGGCAGGGTGGTCAGTTGCGAACCGATGTGGCAGTCGACACCGACCACTTCCAGGTTCGGCAGATGCGCGGCGCGCACGTACACGTCTTCGGCGTCGGCAATGGCGATGCCGAACTTGTTCTCTTTCAGACCGGTGGAAATGTACGGGTGGGTGCCGGCATCGACGTCCGGGTTCACGCGCAGCGAAACCGGGGCGCGAACACCCAGCTCGGCGGCGACCACTTGCAGGCGCTCGAGCTCGTCGGTGGATTCGACGTTGAAGCAGTGCACGCCGACTTCGAGGGCGCGACGCATGTCGTCACGGGTCTTGCCGACGCCGGAGAAAACGATCTTGTCGGCGCTGCCACCAGCGGCCAGTACACGTTCCAGCTCACCACGGGAAACGATGTCGAAACCGGCGCCGAGACGGGCCAGGACATTCAGTACACCGAGGTTGGAGTTGGCTTTGACCGCGAAGCAGACCAGATGCGGCATGCCGGCCAGCGCATCGGCGTAGGCCAGATACTGCGCTTCGATGTGGGCGCGCGAGTAGACATAGGTGGGCGTGCCGAAGCGGTCGGCGATGGCGGACAGCGCCACACCTTCCGCGAACAGCTCCCCGCCACGGTAGTTAAAAGCGTCCATGGCGATCCCTTAGTAAACGTCGTGCTTGTGAGCCTTGGATGGCTGCTTTTGCGAGGACTGGGCTTGTTCGGCCGGGTCCTGGTCGTCATCGGGCAGGTACAGCGGGCCTTTTTGACCACAGGCCGAAACCAGGCAGGCAACCGCGACGAGCGCAGCAAGGGAAGAGATCAGGCGCTTCATGGCGAAATCCTTGAAAATGCGTTAATTGCGCCGGAGTATACCGGCCACCCGGCAGCTTGCCTATGCGAGGGGGTTCCCGTCCGGCGGGGCTCCTGAGAAGCGCATCATCCCTGTGGGAGCGAGCCTGCTCGCGAAGGCGTCGGCAAATTCAACAGGCTCGTTGCCTGACACACCGCTTTCGCGAGCAGGCTCGCTCCCACGGGGGCGGTGTTGGATGGGCCGACAGGTGCTTGGTCGTTAATCTTTGCAATCGGCCGGCAGCGTCCGTATCTTTCGGCGCTTGAGCCTGATCAGACATTTTTGAGGTTGCCGCAATGAGTTTGTCCGAAGCCCGTTTCCACGATCTGGTCGATGAAACCCAGGAAAAACTGGAAGACATATTTGACGAAAGCGATCTGGACATCGATCTGGAAAGCTCGGCCGGCGTGCTGACGGTCAAATTCGAAAACGGCAGCCAGTTGATCTTCAGCCGCCAGGAGCCGTTGCGTCAGCTGTGGCTGGCGGCCGTGTCCGGTGGTTTCCACTTCGACTACGACGAAGAAAGCGAGCGCTGGATGTGCGACAAGAGCGAAGAGCAATTGGGCGAAATGCTTCAGCGCCTCGTCAAACAGCAGGCTGGCGCCGAATTCGATTTCGAAGGTCTGTGATTCGTGGCTGATGCAGCGCCTGTTCGCCCGCCGAAACCGCTCTACAGCAACGTCAGCCCGGCGGTGCCTTCGCCGTGCACGGGCGTATGTCGATTGGACGAACAGAAAGTCTGCCTCGGCTGCGCGCGCCACGTCGAAGACATTCGCGAATGGCGCTCGGCGGATGATCAGCGGCGCCGGGTGATATGCCAGCAGGCTGCCGCACGAAAATCCCAAGCCTGTTGATATCGTGGCGAGGGGATTTATCCCCGTTGGGTCGCGTAGCGGCCCCAAAATCTATACGGCTGCTGCGCAGCCGAACGGGGATAAATCCCCTCGCCACAAGGGTTTCACCCAGGCAAAAAAGGGCGTGACTTGTATATTTTTTGAGCTGTGATAGTGTCCGCGAACGCCTCAAACCACCGAGGCACGGTGAAAACCCCGTCTTTTTTGGCGGGGTTTTGCTTTTTTTGTGCAGAAGAAAGGAGTCTGCCTGGATCATGACCGCACCTTCCATCACCCTTACCCGTCTGGACGTGCAACGTCTGGAGCGCCTGATCGACAGCCTGAGCGAGAAAGACCAGGCTGCGCCGGGCGTGATTGCGCTGCAAACCGAGCTGGACCGCGCCGATACCGTGGTCGGCCACGATGAAGTGCCCGCCGATGTCGTGACCATGAATTCCCGCGTGCATTGCCGCGAAGAAGGCAGTGGCAAGGATTACCACCTGACGCTGGTCTATCCCAAGGAGGCCAACGCCGACGAAGGCAAGATCTCGATCCTGGCACCGGTCGGCAGTGCGCTGCTGGGCCTGAAGGTCGGTCAGCACATCGACTGGCCGGCGCCGGGCGGCAAGTCGCTGAAACTGACCTTGCTGGAAGTGGAATCGCAACCGGTCAACGGCGGCGCCTTTCCCGAATAAATCCCCGCTTCAAACCTGTTCGAGCGCTTCATTCAACGAGCGCTCCAGGTCCGCCTTGTAGCGCAGATAGAGATTGCTTGAACTGTGCCCGTCACCGAGCAGCCCCGAGAGATCGAGGTCGGTGATGTAGCAGCGATAGCGCTCGGTCTCGCGGCGCTGCTCGACGATCTCCCGGGCGACCACGCTGAACAACTGGTCGCCATGCTCCAGCTCGCTGAATTCGCGCTGATTGCAATACAAGGTGACCTGCACTTCGCCCGGCGCGGCTTTGCCGATGATCGCCTGCACGTCATAGAACGGTTTGTTCACCGGTGTCTGCGGTGCTGGCCGGGTTTCGACCCTGCGTGAGCGCCCCGGGCCCGACAGCTGGTAATACAAAGTCTCGGGGCTGCCCGCAGGGCCACCGTCCATCGGCAATTGCGCTTCACGGCGGTACTGGATCGATTGCAGAAAACGCTGCAGCGGTACCAGCAGACTCTGCTCGTCGTGGTACGGCAGTTGCTGCTGCCACAGCGCATTGAATTCATCCAGCACGTACAGCTCGGCCTGCTGCTCGCTGATGCGGTAGAACACCTGAATGCACTCCGGCTGACCCATCGGCAGGATCAGCGCCAGGTCGTGATCTTCCAGTGCCATCGGGTCCAGGTGCAGCGGGCTGTAGCGCGGTTGTTCTTCGCCCAGATAATCGAGCAGTGCCGGCAGAGTGGCGAGGGCGACATGGTTGACCTGACCCGGCACCAGCTCCAGCACGTGATAGTGCTGCTGAACTTGAATCAGGTAGCGATGATTCAAATTGCTGAGCAACAGGGTCTGCGCGGTGTCGACGATTTCCTCGACGCGGCGGGCAATGAACTGCGCGCGGTTGTGGCAGAAGCAGCGTACTTTCAGGGATGGCTGCACAGGCCCGCGCGGCAGGTTGTTGAGGTAATCGCGCAGGCAATCGAGCAGCGCATGCGGGCCGTCGAAACGATTGACCAGCACTTCGTTCCAGCTGTTGAGCGTGACCTGATCGAGGGTCAGCACCAGGTTCTCGCGCACACCGGCATAGCTCAGCGAGTCGGTGCGTTCGGTGGTCATCAGGATGTTCAGATCGCGGTGATGCTTGAGCGGGTCGACGCCGACGTTGATCAGCAGCAGCACTTCGCTGGGCACGGCGGCGCGCAGCAAGGGCTCTTCGGCGACGGTGGACAAGGGCAGGGCGATGCACTGCTGCAGGCTGCCGAGCAGGTTGAACAGCTCGAACTCGCTCAAGTCGCTGGTGCCCGGATGCAGGGCCAGGCGGGTGCTGCTGTCGATCACGCCGTTGCGGTGGCACCAGGTCAGCAGTTCAAGCAGCTCGCGACTGCGCTTGATTGGCGCGAAGTGTTCCCACTCCAGCGCCGTCAGGCTGCCGTTGTACAAACCCCACTGGGTCTGCCCCGGCTCTTTTTTGTTCGGCGATTGCACCAAGGTCAGGGTGTCTTCGGCCAAGTCCGGGGCGATGCCCGGATTGATGAATTCGACCTTGTCGGCCTTGCGCTCGAACGCCGCGTACAGGCGCCGGCCGAGCACATTGAGGTCGCGCTTGTTGATCAGGCTGACAGTCTGTTCGTTGCGGGCGAATTGCGTCAGGAAGCGATAGCTGTAATTGAGTTCGTTGACCAGCGCGCGACGTTCGGCGCTGACCTGGCGGACTTTCCACTGACTGCGGCTGTCGAGCAGCGCCAATTGGCGCTGATCCCAGTGCCACTCGCCGGCCAAGCGTTCGAGCAACGCGCGTTGCCAACCTTGGCTGCGGCTGTTGCCGGTGAGCTTGCGGTTGACCTTCAGATACAGCGCGCGGCGCACCAGTTCAAGACGCTCCGGTTCGTTGCGTGCGAGCAGGTATTCCTCGATACGCCGGTACACGACCATGTACGGGTCAAGCTCATCGAGATCGAGCTGATTGGCGAACACGGCTTTCTTGAAGCGCAGGCTCAGGCACTGCACGTGCGGGTGTTCACTGGCGTACACCTCGGTCAGCAGCAGTTTGAGCACTGACTTGTAGGGCGACTCGATGCCTTTGAACAACTGCCACAACCCGGCGCCGATGAATTCTCCGGGCGGAATGGTTGCCATCGGCCCGAGATCGAGGGTTTCGTCGGCGCGAATAAAGCGTTTGGACAGCAGGGTGTGGGTGTAAGCGTCGTAGGCCGTTTCTTCATAGACCGGCACCAGCCACCAGATCGGCGTGCGCCCGGCCAGCCAGATCGCCGTGCGATAAAACTCGTCGAGCAGCAGATAGTGCTGGGTGCTGCCGCAGTTGTCCGAACTGAGCTTGGAATCTCGTTCGCCTTTGACGAAGCGCGCCGGGTCGATCAGGAAGAAATGCGCTTCGGCACCCTGGCTCGCGGCCCAGGCTTCCAGCAACTGGCACTTCTTGCTCAGCTCGGCGAGCTCGCTTTCGCTCAGATCCGGCCCATGGCAGACCCACACGTCCATGTCGCTCTGATCGGCCTGGGCCAGTGTGCCGAGGCTGCCCATCAGGAACAGGCCGTGGATCGGTCGCGGCGGGTTACTGCCGTGGCGCGGTTTGTAGGAAAACGAGCGAGTCAGGCGCTGCGCCTCAGTCAGCGCACTGGCGTCCGGCTCATAATTCGAGAGACCCGCCGGCGTACTGCCCGAGACATAGCCAGGCAGCAACGGATGATTGACGTGAAAGAACAGCGGCAACAGCGTCAGCACGCTTTGCTGGCGCGTCGACAACCCTTCGAGTGCGCGGCCGAGGCGGCCTTCATTGAGTTTGAGAAAACGTGCGCGCAGTTGGCTGAGTACCTTGCGGTCGATGCCTTCGTCCAGGTCGGGGCGGATTTCGTGGGTGCGCGTCATGTCAGCTCAAACCGGCTTGCAGGCTCGGATGTAGAGGGTCTCGGATTGGCCGCAGTTTAGCCTCTGCGCAGCAGGACGTTTAAGCTGAATTTGTTTTTTGACGGCAGATTTTTATCGACAGCGTTCAGGCTGGCCCGCGGAAATCCCGTGGCAGGAGTTTCCGTGGGCAAAGTCAGAGAAATCAGGCGGTTTCCTGTTCTTTCAAAATCGTCAGTACGGTCTGCACGTTTTGCGCGGCATCGCGACCGAGGCTGGTCAGATAACCGCCATCGGGCTGGTCGGTGAGTTCTTTTTCAAAGAGGCGCTGGGCAGCAGCGATGTGTTTCGGGGCAGCGGTCTGATGAATTTTCAGACCTTCCTGGGAACTGTCCAGGTTGAAGAGTGCAAGGACTTCCAGTTCGGCAACCAACTCAGGGGTAAGCGACATAAGGACTCCAGACTTTCTAGGAATTGGACGACAGCGCCCCTAAGGTGAACCCGCTGGTGCGGCATGTCCAGTGCTCAGATCAGGGGATTTTGTCTTGAGGCGAATTCCAGTGTAGTCCGCATAAAAAAGATCGCAGCCTTCGGCAGCTCCTACGAGAGATTGGTGCAGGAGCTGCCGAAGGCTGCGATCTTTTGATTTTATTATTTTTCCGGTGGCAGCTCTGGCAGCTTGCGCAATGCCGTTTCGTACCATTCGGTGTCGAACGGGCGGTCTTCATCGAGCATCGCGTCAATCTCATAGGCAAGCACGTGAGCCATGAGGTTGAGGATCTCCTCACGGTCCATGCCGACCAAAGTCAGCTTGTTCAACGTCGCCTTCGCCGCCGGCGGGTTGTCGCTTTCGATCTGGTTCTCGATGGCTTCGATCAGGGTCGCTTCGGTGAATGCTTCTTCGTCGTCATCGTTGACGATATCTGTCGGCTCGCTCATTGCAGGCTCCTCAGGGAAAGGCGCCAGTTTACCCGCATTCAGCGGCGTGATGCTGCTGGCGGGAAACGCCGCGGCGATCTATAAACAGGCACTGCCCACCCCGCACGGCCTGGAGGCTCTGTGATGTTCAAGCTCTACGGATTCGCTGTCAGCAACTACTACAACATGGTCAAACTGGCACTGCTGGAAAAAGGCCTGGCCTTCGAAGAGGTGACCTTCTACCCGACACAAACCCCGGAATCACTGGCCATCAGCCCGCGCGGAAAGGTCCCGGTGCTGGGTGTCGACGCCGGTTACATCAACGAAACCGCGATCATCCTCGAATACCTCGAACAATCACAAAAGGGCACGCCGCTCCTGCCCAGCGATCCGTTCGAGCGCGCGCAGGTATTGGCGATTGCCAAGGAGATCGAGTTGTACATCGAGTTGCCGGGGCGTGCCTGCTATGGCGAGGCGTTTTTCGGTATGACATTGCCGGAGGCGATCAAGGAGAAGACCCGGACCGAGCTGCTGCTGGGCTTCGCCGCGCTGGGCCGTCATGGCAAGTTCGCTCCGTACGTGGCGGGTGACAGCCTGAGCATTGCCGATTTGTATTTCCTCTACAGCGTGCCGCTGGCCTGTGCGGTCGGGCAGAAGCTGTTCGGGATCGATCTGCTGGCCGAGATGCCGCAGGCGAGAGCGCTGCTGGAGCGGCTTGAGCAGAACCCGCATGTGCAGAAGATTGCGGCAGACAAGGACGCGGCGATGCCGGCGTTTTTGGCAATGATTGCTGCCAAGAAGTGAATTTTGTAGCGCTCTGAAGGAAGCCTTCGCGAGCAGGCTCGCTCCCACATTGAGCCGGTGGTGAACACAAATTTTGTGAACATCCAGAATCCCTGTGGGAGCGAGCCTGCTCGCGAAGCTTTTTTGGCTTCTAGCGGCTGGCGATCAACGCCTGACCGCGCGCCACCGCAGCCTTGACCTGCGCCGGCGCAGTCCCGCCGATATGGTCCCGGGCATTCACCGAGCCTTCGAGGGTCAGCACGGCAAACACGTCCTGCTCGATCTGATCGCTGAACTGACGCAGTTCTTCCAGGCTCATTTCGGCCAGATCCTTACCGCTGTCGACGCCGTATTTCACTGCGTGGCCCACGATTTCGTGGCAATCACGGAACGGCAGACCACGGCGCACCAGGTAGTCAGCCAGGTCGGTCGCAGTGGAGAAACCGCGCAGTGCCGCTTCACGCATGATCGCGTGTTTCGGCTTGATCGCCGGGATCATGTCGGCGAACGCGCGCAGCGAATCGCGCAGGGTATCGGCGGCGTCGAACAGCGGCTCCTTGTCTTCCTGGTTGTCCTTGTTGTAGGCCAGTGGCTGGCCTTTCATCAGGGTCAGCAGGCCCATCAGCGCGCCGAACACGCGGCCGGTCTTGCCGCGCACCAGCTCAGGCACGTCGGGGTTTTTCTTTTGCGGCATGATCGAGCTGCCGGTGCAGAAACGATCCGGCAGATCGATGAACTGGAACTGCGCGCTGGTCCACAGCACCAGCTCTTCGGAGAAACGTGACAGGTGCATCATCGCGATGCTCGCGGCCGAGCAGAATTCGATGGCGAAGTCGCGATCGGAAACGTTGTCCAGCGAGTTGCCGCCGACGGCGTCGAAGCCGAGCAGTTGCGCGGTGTATTCGCGGTCGATCGGGTAAGTGGTGCCGGCCAGCGCGGCGCTGCCCAACGGCATGCGGTTGGTGCGCTTGCGGCAGTCGACCAGACGCTCGTAGTCGCGGCTGAGCATTTCGAACCAGGCCAGCATGTGGTGCCCGAAGGTCACTGGCTGTGCGGTCTGCAGGTGAGTGAAGCCCGGCATGATGCTCGCGGCCTCACGCTCGGCTTGCTCCAGCAGGCCTTTTTGCAGGCGGGTGATCTCGGCGAGGATCAGGTCGATTTCATCGCGCAGCCACAGGCGGATATCGGTGGCGACCTGGTCGTTGCGGCTGCGCCCGGTGTGGAGCTTTTTACCGGTGACGCCGATGCGGTCGGTCAGGCGCGCTTCGATGTTCATGTGCACGTCTTCGAGGTCGACGCGCCAGTCGAACTGGCCGGCCTCGATTTCGCCCTGAATGGTGTTCAGGCCATCGATGATGCTGTCGCGCTCGGCATCGGTCAGCACGCCGACCTTGGACAGCATGGTGGCGTGGGCGATCGAGCCCATGATGTCGTGGCGATACAGGCGCTGGTCGAAAGTGACGGAGGCGGTGAAGCGGGCGACGAAGGCGTCGACGGGTTCACTGAAGCGGCCGCCCCAGGACTGATTGGTCTTGTCAGTGCTCATGAATTCGCTCGTATCGGCTTGAAGAAATGGCGTGAAACGCTGGCGCGGATAATAACAGGGTTGCCAATCCTGTCGCTGACACCGGTCGATACGTTTTTTTCGCGGATGTGTCAGGCATGTCCGGCGCGGTCTGCAAGGAATTTACAAAAGGATATTTTTTGATTGAGCAATATCGTTCCGACGAACGTCTACAGTGGACATAAGGGTCGGTGCGATTGCGGATCATGCAAAGGTCTGGCCACCGACTATAAGAAGAGGGGGCGGGTGAGTTGTCCAACGGCCAACCACCGTGAGAAACGCAGGAAACAGTGGGCTCTGAGCGGTACGACCCGGACGCTGGCAAATATTGCTGGCCGACGTACGGCACTTTTTGGCGCTCGGGCTAGTCTTAGCGTGGATCGCGGTGACGCAGGTCACTACACCTGTCTACGCTATCCTTGTGCGAGACTCACGCAGGAATCCAGCGCAATATGAATGTCCTGATCGTTGATGACGAACCCCTGGCTCGCGAGCGCATAAGCCGTATGGTGAGCGAACTCGAGGGTTACACAGTCCTGGAGCCCAGTGCCACGAATGGCGAGGAGGCGTTAGCGCTGATCGACAGCCACAAGCCGGATATCGTGCTGCTCGATATCCGCATGCCGGGCCTCGATGGCCTGCAGGTTGCTGCCCGACTGTGCGAACGAGAGACGCCGCCGGCCGTGGTGTTTTGCACCAGTCCCGATGAATTTGCCGTGGAAGCCCTGCAGGCCAGCGCCGTGGGCTATGTGGTGAAACCTGTGCGAACCGAACACTTGAATGAAGCCCTGAAGCGGGCTGAACGTCCCAACCGGGCGCAACTCTCGGCCCTGACCCGTCCCGCTGCCGAAAGTGGCAACGGCCCACGCAGCCACATCAGCGCACGGACCCGTAAAGGCATCGAGCTGATTCCGCTGGATCAGGTGGTCTACTTCATCGCCGACCACAAGTACGTGACCCTGCGTCACGAAGCCGGCGAGGTGCTGCTCGACGAACCCCTCAAAGCCCTTGAAGACGAATTCGGCGAACGCTTTGTGCGTATCCACCGCAATGCGCTGGTCGCTCGCGACCGCATCGAGCGCTTGCAACGCACGCCACTGGGACATTTCCAGTTGTTCCTCAAAGGCCTCAATGGCGATGCGCTGATTGTCAGCCGGCGGCATGTTGCCGGTGTGCGCAAGATGATGCAGGGGCTTTGACCCGGTCTTCAGCGGTCTTTTCGTGTTCTTTTATCCGGCATGGCAGGCCAGGGAGGCCGCGCCGGTTCTGATTCAGGTCAAAGCGAAATTGACTGAGCTGTTATTATCCGCCGTATCTATTCAGTACGGATTGTTCCATGTCCCCTCGCGAAATCCGCATCGCCACCCGTAAAAGTGCGCTGGCCCTCTGGCAGGCCGAATACGTTAAAGCCCGTCTGGAAGCGGCCCACCCGGGCCTGCTGGTGACGCTGGTGCCCATGGTCAGTCGCGGCGACAAGCTGCTCGACTCGCCACTGTCGAAGATCGGCGGCAAGGGCCTGTTCGTCAAGGAACTGGAAACCGCGCTGCTGGAAAACCAAGCCGATATCGCCGTGCATTCGATGAAAGACGTGCCGATGGACTTCCCGCAAGGCTTGGGTCTGTTTTGCATCTGCGAGCGTGAGGACCCGCGCGATGCTTTCGTCTCCAACACCTACGCCAGTCTTGAAGCGCTGCCTGCCGCTGCCATCGTCGGCACCTCGAGCCTGCGTCGGCAGACGCAATTGCTGGCGCGGCGTCCCGATCTGCAGATCCGTTTCCTGCGCGGTAACGTCAACACCCGTCTGGCCAAGCTTGATGCCGGCGAGTACGACGCGATCATCCTCGCCGCCGCCGGTTTGATCCGCCTCGGTTTCGAGGATCGCATCACTTCGGCGATCAGTGTCGATGACAGCTTGCCGGCCGGTGGCCAGGGCGCAGTCGGCATAGAATGCCGCAGCGCCGACCACGAAATCCACGCCTTGCTCGCGCCTTTGCATCACGCCGATACCGCTTCGCGGGTGAACGCCGAACGCGCCCTCAACAAACACTTGAACGGCGGCTGCCAAGTGCCCATCGCCTGCTACGCGGTGCTCGAAGGCGAGCAACTGTGGTTGCGCGGCCTGGTCGGTGAGCCGAGCGGCGGCAGGCTGCTCAGTGCCGAAGCCCGCGCGCCGCGCGCGGACGCTGAGACCTTGGGCGTGCAGGTCGCTGAAGACCTGCTCAAGCAAGGCGCCGACGACATTCTCAAAGCGGTGTACGGCGAGGCGGGTCACGAGTGACGGCCTGGCGCCTGCTGCTGACGCGCCCGGCAGACGACTGCGCGGCGCTGGCCGAACAGTTGGCCGGGCACGGGATTTTCAGCAGTTGTCTGCCGCTTTTGGACATCGTTCCGCTGCCGCTCTCTGACACTATTCGCCAGGCGATTTCGCGATTGCCCGCTTGCAGCGCGGTGATTGTGGTCAGCAAACCGGCGGCACGGATTGCGGTGGATCTGCTCAAGTCCGAAGGCACAGCGCCATTGAGCATGCCGTGGTTCAGCGTCGGCGCGGCGACCGCAGGCATTCTTCGCGAGCATGGTCTCGATGTCAGCTTCCCGGCTGATGGCGATGACAGTGAAGCCCTGCTGCAATTGCCGCGTCTGTGCGAGGCGGTGAGCCAGCCCGGTGCGCAGGTGATGATCCTGCGCGGCGAGGGCGGTCGTGAACTGCTCGCCGAGCGCCTGCGCGCGCTTGGTGCTAGTGTCGAGTATCTGGAGTTGTATCGCCGCGACCTGCCAGCCTACCCGCCAAACGAGCTGCCACGGCGGATCGAAGCGGAACGCTTGAACGGGCTGGTGGTCAGCAGTGGACAGGGTTTCGAGCACCTGCGGCAGATGGCCGGCGATGCCTGGCCGAAGATCGCGCAGTTGCCGTTGTTTGTTCCAAGCCCGAGGGTCGCCGAGCTGGCACGTGCCGCCGGGGCTCAAACAGTTGTGGATTGCCGCGGCGCGAGTGCCGCGGCTTTGCTGACGGCGTTACGGGAATGTCCCGTGCCGTTTTCTAATGCAAAGGATGGATACGTGAGCGAAACAGCCTTGCCAAAAGATGACGTCCAGCCTGCGCTCGATGCCCAGGTTGAAACTCCACCACCGGCCAAAGAGCCGCGCCGAGGCAATGGACTGGCGATTGTCGCCTTGCTGCTCGGTGCTGCCGGTGTCGCCATCGGTGGCTGGGGTGTCTGGCAGGTGCGCCACCTGCAGAACAACACGCAGCAACAGTCGAGTCAGGTGCAGGCGTTGAACGATCAGGCGCAGAGTCTGAAGCTCAACGAACAGCGTCTGACCGAGCGCCTGGCGCAGTTACCCGGTGCTGACGAGCTCGCCGAGCGCCAGCGTCTGGTCACGCAATTGCAGGGCGATCAGCAGCGCCTCAATCAACGTCTGGAAACCGTCCTCGGCGCCAGCCGCAAGGACTGGCGTCTGGCCGAGGCCGAACACTTGCTGCGTCTGGCCAGCCTGCGCCTCTCGGCGTTGCAGGACATCAGCAGTGCGCAGGCGCTGGTGCAGGGCGCCGATGAAATTCTCCGTGAACAGAACGATCCGGGCTCCTTCGCCGCGCGCGAGCAAGTGGCGAAAACCCTGGTCGCCTTGCGCAGCACCGAACAGCCTGATCGCACCGGGCTGTTCCTGCGTCTCGGCGCGCTGCGCGATCAAGTCATCGACCTCACGGAGCTGGCGCCGGAGTACAAGGATCGCGGCGAGTCGCTGCTGGGCCTGACCAACGATGGCGATGGCGCCAGTCGCTGGGCGCAGTGGTGGGACAAGGTGTCGCGCTATATCCGCATCGACTTCAATGCTGACAAGAACGTCAAACCGTTGCTGGCCGGACAGAGCCTGAGCCAGGTGCGCCTGGCCCTGAGCCTGGCGCTGGAGCAGGCGCAGTGGGCCGCGCTCAACGGTCAGGCGCCGGTATACACCCAGGCGTTGGCCGAGGCGCGCGATGTGCTCAAGGGCAATTTCAATCCGGACAACCCGCAAAGCAAAGTCATGCTGGAACAGGTCGCCGAGCTGAGCAAGGAACCGGTCACCGTCAAGACGCCGGATCTGGCCGGCACCTTGAGTGCGGTGCAGGGGTATCTGGAGCGACGTAACGTCAATGCCGAGGAATCGGTGAAACCGTTCGCCAAGCCTGCCGCCAATGCTGCGCAGGAGGCGACCCCATGAAGCGCCTCTATGTAATCGTGTTTCTGGTCATCGCCGCGACGGCAGCACTGGGCCTGGCGATTGCCGAGCATTCCGGTTACGTGCTGGTGGCGTACAAGAGCTTCCGCTACGAATCGAGCCTGTGGGCGACACTGGCGGTGATTGCGGTGCTGTGGCTGCTGTTCTGGGGCATCAAGGTGCTGGTCGAGCTGGTGATGACCTCCACCGGCGTGGTCAATCCGTGGTCGCGACGCAATCGCAGCCGCCGCGTGCAAGTGGCGATCGAACACGGACAACTGGATCTGGCTGAAGGTCGCTGGGCCAGCGCGCAACGGCATCTGACCCGCGCAGCGGAAGCCGAGCGTCAGCCGCTGCTGTATTACCTCGGCGCCGCCCGTGCGGCGAACGAGCAAGGCCAGTACGAAGAAAGTGATCGTTTGCTTGAACGCGCGCTGGAGCGTCAGCCGCAAGCCGAATTGGCGATCGCCCTCAGTCACGCACAGTTGCAGACCGATCGTGGCGACACCGACGGTGCGCTGGTGACCTTGCAGGCGATGCATGAACGGCATCCGCGCAGCGCGCAGACATTGCGTCAATTGCAACGTCTGCATCAGCAGCGTGGCGAATGGTCGGCGGTGATTCGTCTGTTGCCGGAACTGCGCAAAGACAAGGTTCTACCGCCGGCTGAACTGGCTGAACTCGAGCGTCGCGCCTGGGGTGAGAATCTGTCCCTGGCAGCGCAACGCGAAGAAGACGGTACCGTGGGTCTACAATCGCTCAAGCGGGCGTGGGAACAGCTGACTTCGGCGCAGCGTCAGGAAGCGCCTTTGGTGCTGGCCTATGCCGAGCAACTGCGCCAGCTTGGCGCTCAGGTCGAGGCCGAAGAAGTGCTGCGCACAGCGCTCAAGCGCAAGTACGACAGCCATCTGGCGCG
>NZ_RAZO01000101.1:0-4133 GCF_004307535.1 Pseudomonas sp. Sample_9 | reverse complement strand
CGTGGTTCTTCGACCACGCGGAAACCATCACCCCGCAAAACATCGAGCGCGTGAAAGCGCTGGGCGGCGGCATTGCGATTCAGGATCGCATGGCGTTCCAGGGCGAATACTTCGTCGATCGCTACGGCAAACAAGCCGCCGAAGCCACGCCGCCGATCAAGCGCATGCTCGCTGAAGGCGTGCCGGTCGGCGCCGGCACCGATGCCACTCGCGTGTCCAGCTACAACCCGTGGACTTCGTTGTACTGGATGGTCAGCGGCCGCACCGTTGGCGGTCTGGAGTTGTACGAAGAAGGTTTGCCACGCAGCACTGCGCTGGAACTGTTCACCCACGGCAGCGCCTGGTTCTCTTCGGAGCAGGGCAAGAAGGGCCAGATCCGCGTCGGCCAACTGGCAGACCTCGCTGCACTGAGCGCGGATTTCTTCAGCGTTGAAGAAGAAGCGATCAAGTGGATCGAGTCGGTGATGACCGTGGTCGGCGGCAAGATTGTCTACGCCGCCGGCGACTTCGAAGACCTCGGCCCGCGCTCGATTCCGGTGCTGCCGGACTGGTCGCCGGTAGTCAAAGTCCCGGGCCACTGGCGCCCGAACTCGCCGTTGCAAGCGCAGGTTCACCAGTGCAGCGGGCCATGCGCCGTGCACACCCACAGCCATGAAAAAGCGCGGATGTCGAATGCGCCGGTCAGCGATTTCGCCGGTTTCTGGGGCGCGTTCGGCTGTTCCTGCTTCGCGTTCTGAGTTTGAAAAAAGTGCCGGTCATCAGGGCCGGCGCTTACCGCAACAACCATCCATCCAGGAGTTTTGCCATGAGCGTTCCTTACAAGCGTCTGAACAAAGATGATGCCGTCGTCCTGCTGGTCGACCACCAGACCGGTCTGATCTCGCTGGTGCAGGATTTCTCGCCGAACGAGTTCAAGAACAACGTGCTGGCGCTGGGCGACATCGCCAAGTTCTTCAAGCTGCCGACCATTCTGACCACCAGCTTCGACGCAGGCCCCAACGGCCCGATCGTGCCGGAACTGCTCGAGCAATTCCCTGACGCGCCGTTCATTCAGCGTCCTGGCCAGATCAACGCCTGGGACAACGAAGACTTCGTTAAAGCGATCAAGGCCACCGGCCGCAAGCAACTGATCATCGCCGGTGTAGTGACCGACGTTTGCGTGGCATTCCCAACCCTGTCGGCGATTGCTGAAGGCTTTGAAGTGTTCGTCGTCACCGACTCGTCGGGCACCTTCAACACCACCGTCCAACAGGCAGCGTGGGCGCGGATGTCGGCCGCCGGTGCGCATTTGATGAACTGGTTCGCTGTCGCCTGCGAGCTGCAAGGCGACTGGCGCAACGACATGGAAGGCCTGGCGCATCTGCTGTCCGAGCGTCTACCTAACTATCGCAACCTGATCAACAGCTACACCAAGTTCACTGCCAAGTAATCTGGTCGAAAGTCAAAAGCCCCTCACCCTAACCCTCTCCCGGAGGGAGAGGGGACTGACCGAGGGGCTTGTTCGGGATACGCCGACCTGCAATACCGAGCCGAGCTTCGGTCTTGAAAGGCCCGGAGATCGGCTCCCTTTCCCCCTCGCCCCCTTGGGGGAGAGGGTTGGGGTGAGGGGAAGGCTTTTGATCTTGATTTTTGGCGCTTCAACGCTTCTGCAACCACCCCAGAAATCCACCTTTCTTCACCGCCACCGGTTTGGCCATCAACGCGAGGCGACTGTTCTGTTGACGCACCGCCTGCAACTTGTTCAAGGCCTGGCCGACTTCGCTGCGCTTGTCCATGCACTCACGGGTCAACTGTTTGTCGAGACGATAGATGATGCTCGACGTCAGCGCCGTAAACGTCGCTTGCGACGGTGTATCGGCAAGAATGCTCTGCTCACCCATGACTTCGCTCGGCCCCATGCGCCCGGCCTCGGTCTGGCCATTGCCGTCCGGCACCGTCGCGCTGACCACGCCCGTGGCAATCACGAACAGGCTGTCCGGCACTTCCTCCAGATCCAGCACCACCTGACCGGCCGTGTACTGCTGCGCGACCATCGACTCAGCGAGGCGATCGCGTTCGTCACTGCTCAGCGAGCGGAAAATCTTCACTTCATCCAGCAATGCGCGAGCACGGCTCGACGGTTCGATCACGCCGTCGGGATGCCGGGAAATACCCGCCGCTTCGAGATGGCGGTGGGCGAGGTCGAAAAGTTGATTGCGCACTTCGCTCTTCTTGCCCAGCTCAGCGATGAAACCGCTGGCAACGTATTCCGACATGGTTTCGCCGGCCTCTTTGAGCACGGCTTTCGGCGCCGGGCTGAGCAACAGCGAGCTGCTGCCCTGCAAGGTGCGATCAAGGGCATCGAGTACCCGGCGCGGACGAATGTGATTGGGCACCTGGATGCTGATCGATACGCCGTGCATGTTGCTCGGCCGGCTGAGGTTGACGATCTTCGCCTTGGCCGCCACCGAGTTCGGCACCACAGCCATGGTGCCGGCGCTGGTCAGCAGGTGCGTGGCGCGCCAGTCGATATCGAAGACCTTGCCTTCGACGCCGTCGATCATCACCAGATCGTCCACCTGATACGGCTTGGTGGTGTTGAGGACGATGCCGGAAAACACATCGGCGAGAGTGCTTTGCAGCGCCAGACCGACCACGATGGCGACCACCCCGGAAGTGGCCAGCAGACCTTTGACCGGCAGCTCCAGCACGTAGCCGGCCGCCGCGACAATGGCGACCAGAAACACCAGCGCGCCGATGACGTCCTGCAGCAAGCGACCGCTGTGGCCGATGCGGCGCATCAGCGCCAGGCCGATCACTTCGGTCAGCACCCGTGCTGCGTACAACCACCAGAGAATCCCCAGCGCCGTCGCCCCCAGCTGCGCCACGCGATCATCGGCGAACAGCGGCGCCTGCAACGGGCTGACACCGGCGTTGATCACCAGCGCGCTGAATGCCAGAAACATTGCCAGACGTACGCCGACTCGCGGTGCACGGTGGCTGAAGGGCGAGAAGTGCCAGAGTGCGGCGTCGAGCAGCAACAGCACAGTGCTCCAGGACAGCAGGTGGGCGTAGAAAAGAGTCATGACCGGTACTCCGCGACGCTGGTGAGAAAAAAGATCGCAGCCTGCGGCAGCTCCTACTTTGGAATGCGTTTTCCTGTAGGAGCCGCCGAAGGCTGCGATCTTTTGCGGTTAAGGCTGCAAATGAGTTTTCAGTTCTGCAGCCGCTTGACGCACCGCAGCTTTCACCTCGGGAATCTGGCTCAGCGGATTGAGCAGGCCGAAGTCATGAATCATCCCGTTGTAGCGCACCGAGGTCACCGGCACGCCAGCCGCATCCAAGTGCCGCGCATAACCTTCACCTTCATCACGCAGCACGTCGAACTCGGCGGTCTGCACCAGCGCAGCGGGCAGGCCCTTGAGCTGTTCGCTGCTGGCGTTGAGCGGCGAGGCATGGATCTGCGCACGCTCGGCCGGGTTGGTGGTGTAGTTGTCCCAGAACCACTGCATCATGCCCTTGGTGAGAAAATGGCCCTCGGCAAATTGCTGGTACGAACCGTCGTCGAACTGCGCATTGGTCACCGGCCACATCAACAGCTGAAAGCGCAGGGCAGGGGTTTTCTGCTCCTTGGCCATCAACGCCACGACCGCCGCCATGTTGCCGCCGACGCTGTTGCCGGCCACCGCCAGACGCTTGCCATCGACACCGATGTCCTTGCCGTGCTCGGCCACCCATTTCGTCGCGGCGTACGCCTGGTTGATCGCGGTCGGGTACTGCGCTTCCGGCGATGGCGTGTAATCGACATACACCGCAACAGCGCCCGAGCCGACCACCAGATCACGGATCAGGCGCTGGTGCGTCGGGAAATCGCCCAGTACCCAGCCGCCACCGTGGAAGAACATGAACACCGGCAACTCGCCCTTGACCTTGGCCGGGCGCACCACTTTCAGGTTGAGGGTCCGGCCATCGACCTTGATCGCCTTGTCGCTGACTTCCACACCGGACAGATCAACCTTCACAGAAGCTTGGGCACCGGTCAGCACCGCACGGGCGTCCTTCGGGCTCAGTTGCTCCAGCGGACGACCACCGCCAGCGGCGAGGGCATCGAGGAACGCTTGGGTGTTGTGTTCGACGCCAGGGCTGCCAGCGGC
>NZ_RAZO01000424.1:0-4158 GCF_004307535.1 Pseudomonas sp. Sample_9 | reverse complement strand
GGGTCAATCCCACAAGCTGACGCCCTCACTGGTCGGACTCGGCAGATCCGGCAGGACGATAATCACGCCGGACCGGAAAGGCTGAGGCTCATCCGCCAGGCCCTGATTGGCATCGAGCACAGCCTCGACGCTGCCATTCAGATGGCCGTAAACGTTGTTGCAAATGACATCGAGCATGTCGCCATCAGACGTCCTGCATGTCGTCGCCATAGCGCTCAAACTCCAAAGTGAAACCCTGTTTTCGAGCGATCCCGCCGTGCAGCAGCGCGGACTGTTCTTCGTTGATGTTTTTCAGGCACCACGTTCCGATCACTTCGCCATAACCCGTGGTCAGGGTCAGCGGCTGTAGCCTGGCCCCGATGGAACGCAGGGTGTCGAGCTGCTTCAATCCACCTTTGAAGCCCGGGTAGATCGTGCCCTTGAGCGTCAACTTTTCATCGCCCATGCCGATGGCCTGCTTCGCCGGCCGGCGCGTCAGTCGCTCCTGCGAAGCCCAGCGGAATTCAGTCGAACGGCTCAGCTCATCAAAGGCTGCCGTATCCAGATTGAAGTAATACGGCTCAATTTTCGGATCACGCGGCTGGATGATCATCAGGTGCGGGAACGGCTTTACCGCCTCCGGCGCCGGCGTGGCCTCACCGGCAAAGGAACTGGTGGGCACGATGTTGGCCAGCGACGGACTGACCTTGCCGGCGACGTTGTTGATCGCCGTGGCCGCCTTGCCCGCCTGCTCCTTCAATGTGCCAAGCCGCTCCTGCACTTCAGCCGCCGCGCGGGTGGCGCGGCCGTAAACCGCTACCACCTGACCGACCTTGGCCTGAGCCGCGTCGACGCCGCGCATCACTCGCTGAAGTTTGGCGCCGATGGCCGGACCAACAAACGGGATGTTCTCCAGTTCGGACGCGGCGCCGGTCAGTTCGCGGATCGCGCCATTGACCGGGGTCAGCATGCCGTCAGCACTGCGCCGCCCGGTTTCAGCTGCCTCGACCAGATACTTCAGGCTCGATTGCATGCTCTCCATATAAGCCATGAGGCCTCCTTACACATGGGGTTCGTCGTACAGCTTGGCGGCGTTACTCTTCGCCGCGTCCGCCATCATTCGCTGCATGTGCGGCATCAGATCCTGCGCCAAGGTTTGCGGGTCCTTGACGTCACCCTGCACCGTGACCGGCATACTCAGCGAGTACTGAAACTGCTGGTCTACTTTGGCCGGCACCGGTTTTTCTGGCTCCTTGGGTTGGATAGCCAGCGCCGCCGACTTGAGCGGCGCCGTCACCGCCATCGAGCGCGCGACATCCCCCAGCACCGGACCTTGCTGCGCCGCTGACGTCAGCATGAGCGGCGTAGTCGGCACCGGTGCCTTTGCCGTTTGTTCGGGTTTTTCATCCTCTCCGCCGAACAGCGATTTACCCAAAGATCCGCCCAGCGCCGCACCGCCCTGACTGCCCAGATAAGCACCGATCAAGCCGCCGATGGCGGTGCCGATGATCGGCACCACCGAACCAATGGCAGCTCCGGCTGCGGCGCCGGCCATGGTGCCGGCCAGGTTGCCAGCGGCCGCACCGTAGCCCTCGGCTTTTTGGTCCTTGGTCTTGGCGTTTTCAAACGTCTCATAGGCCATGGCCCCGGACTCCAGCAGCGTACCGCCTGGAATCATCTTGGCGACTTTGCCGACCTTACCAACGGCCTGCACAACCCCGCCAAGCTTGGCCATCGTGCCCGCCGGAACAGCCGGTACCGGTGGAGTGACCGGCCGTGGTACGGGAGCAGACGGACGCGGCAGCGGTGAACGCGCCGCCCCAGGGCGAGGCAGCGGCCGCCGCCGCGAAGCACTGCGCCGCGAGCCGCGACCACGCCGGCGAGACTCGCCTTGAATATCCGCGCCGCCAGCGCCGCCCATGGCGTTGGCATTGACGACGAAAACTTTTTGGACGCCGTCGTTACCTGCGCCAGTTTCAGTGCCAAGGCCGCCGCCCGTTGCCGCTTCCTTCACCCGCGAAACAACATCCAGGCCAGTCGCTACCAGATCAAGTTCTCCGGGCTTTTCATTGCGGGCTTCGCTCACACTCCTGCCACCGCGCGACCCACGCGCAAGGTTTAGCAGCCCCTTGCTGATTTTGATCGTGCTGAAGATACCTTTTAAGGCGATCAGCCCCGCCCCGACCGTGGCGATACCGGCAACTACCCCGGGCGCGCTATCAGTCAGCGACGTAATACCTTTAGTAACCTTGGTCAACGACTCGGCCACGGTGTCCGTCACCGGCCGCAAGGCATCGCCGATGCTGCGCATGGCGTCATCCATCGACTGGGCCATTTCCGCCCATTTCTGCGATGACGACTCGCGCCGCTCGGCGAGGTTTTTGTCGAGGATCCCGGTCGCTTCACGCGAATCGTTTTTGAGCTGGCTGTACAGCGCCTTGTTCTGCATGTAAGCCGACAGTGCGGCCTTGACCTGCATATCGGCGAACAGGTCACCGGTGCGCAGGGATTCTTCCAGCGAGGCCATCATGGCCTTGGCTTTTTCTGGATTGGCTTCCTTGCTGATTTTTGACGTGGCTTCGGCCATGGCCGCCGCACGCTTGGGATCGGTCGCCTGAATGTACTTCTGAGCCAGCGCCATACTGGTCTCAAGCGTCGACAGGCCGTTTTGCAAACCGGTCTGCATCGATCCCTTGTAATCGATGCTGGCTTTTTCGTAAGCCTTGACCGTATCGGTCGAACCGATTTTGCCCATCCAGTTTTTCAGGTTGTTGGCCGCTTCGTCCGAACTGCCGGCCTGCTTCATCTGGACCTGCAACATGGCGCCCAATTGCGTCACCGCATCCAGGCCAGTGATGCCGTTGCTGGCCATGTTGGCCAACAGCTCCGGAAACCACTTGGCCATGTCGGCCGCTTCAAAGCTGCCCGCCTGCCCTTGGTAGGCAATCGCCTCCAGCGCCTGCTGCATCTGCTTGGGGTCGGTGATCTTGGCGTTCTGCCCCAGGGCGTTGATCATTTTCGCCGTGTCGACGCCGCTGGATCCCTGCCCCACGACAAACTTGGCCGCGACAGGCGCGTACTCCAGCGCCTTGCTCAGGTCCATACCGGCGCCGACCAACTGATTGACCACGTCGGCCACATCGTTGCGCGCCATGCCGGTGTCGCGTGATGTGTCGATGATCTTGCGCGACATCTCCTGCTCTTGCGGCTTGTTGGCAATACCGGCCTTGATCGCGATATCTCGCACAATCGCGCCAAAATCAGCGCTGACCTTGGTCGGTACCGCCATCGCACCGACACCGACCACCGCTGCACCGACGGCACCCTTCATGCCCTTTACGCCAGAATCAATCTGCTGATGACCCTTGGCTTTCAGCTCGGCTTTGTTGGCCGTCTGCCCCATCGAGCGATAGGCTTTTTCCAGCCGGCCGACCTCTATCCCCTGCTTTTTCAGGCTGTCGAGGTTCGAGTTCAAACGGTTGAGTAATTTGGACGCGCCGGCAGCGCCGGTGTCGTGAGCCTTTTTCCATTCTTCGCGCAGGCGGATGGTGTCGCCAATCGTGCGCTGCAGCACCCGCGCTTTGTTGCCTTCTGCCTCGAGGCGCTTGATGCGCCCGGTCACGTCCTTGAACGCGGCGCCGACCGTGGAACTGACGGCGCCGCCAATCACTAGCCCGAGGGCGAGTTTGTTTGCCATGTCATGGCCCCCATGTGCCCAGCACTACCGATGGCGGCTCAATCCGTGAGCCACCACACCATGTCCGCGAACGGCATCGACTGGATCTCGGCGGCGGAAAATCCGGTTTCCGCCGCCAGACGTTTCGCCGCCGACTTGATCACGCTGGGGTTAAAGCCCGTCGTCGTTGTCCATGCGAAAATAACCGGCCTGCAAGCGGTTAAAATCCACCAGCTTCAGCCCCTCCAGATCCGCGACAGGCGCACCGGACAACGCAGCAAACAACACCAGCTCGCGCTGCTCATCATCGCCACCCACTTCGCGGTTGGCCGCCCGCACGTCGCCCACGGTCGGCGAACGCAAGGCCAGCTTGTCGACGGTCACGCCGTTGATTTCGCTCGGGCACGACAGCGTTACCAGCACCTGGTCGGTGGTCAGCGACAACCACGCCGGCATCGAGTCCGAATAATCGGTTTTCGGTACCAGGTGCGAATACGCCGTTT
>NZ_RAZO01000383.1:0-805 GCF_004307535.1 Pseudomonas sp. Sample_9 | reverse complement strand
ACGGCGCAACGGCCTTGAGATCGGCCTAAACAGATTCGGGTCTCCGATATTCTGAAAATGTGAGATGAGCAGGCACGTACAGCGCATAAACACGACTTGGCAAGCACGTTTAAATTACACCGATTTCTCCTCCAAAAAGCCTACAACGCCTTGCGCCGCTGCCTACGGGTACTTCAGAATCCGCCGGCTTGTGCGTCTAGGCTGCGGGTCCTATCGTTTGTCGGTCACTGAAATAGGTGATCGGGTTTGGTAGCCCGCAGTGTTAGATATACAGATCTGCCGTCGAGATTTCTGTCTCGGATTTGCGGTGGCCATGTATAGGGCGTCCTAGGGCGCGCCGGATCCTAACACCCGGTCTACCAACCTGTGCATGGCCGCCACCCTTCGTTTGGTAGCGAAAGGGTGAAGCCTCCCTTAAATGTGTTAGGAGCTTCATCAATGTTCAAAGTAACCCCAAACCCGCCGGAAGCGGATTCAATCCCGTACGACCCTGCTCTGGAACCTCAGCGGATAAAAGATGCGGCCGCTCGCGCCATCAACTTTTACCTCGACCCTCAGACGCTCAAAACCACCATTCCCAAGCGCCAGCCAGGCAGGATCTTTCTCATTGACCCGACGGTGGATGAGGAAACGCTGCTCGTCGAAGCCTGTGAATCGCTGGCAGCCGCCAATGACATGGCCCGCGAAATCGGCGGCGTGATTGACCACCCACAGCGTCGATCGCTGCTGATGTTGCAACAGGTGATCATGTTGAGTGAGCTGATCGTCAATCGCGTGCTCGACAGCCGACGCGTGTCGAACTAGC
>NZ_RAZO01000455.1:0-4179 GCF_004307535.1 Pseudomonas sp. Sample_9 | reverse complement strand
AAAAAGCCGAAGCATTGCTGCTCAAGCTGCGCCCGCACATCGCCTACTTCAACTCTTCGAAGTTCATCAGCGATCTGTCCAACGGCAATATCTGCGTGGCGGTTGGCTGGTCCGGGGCGATGCTCGAAGCCAAGACCAATGCCGAGCAGGCCAACAACGGCGTAAAGATCGCCTACAGCCTGCCCAAGGAAGGCGCGCCGGTGTGGTTCGATACCTTGGTGCTGCTCAAGGACGCCCCCAATCGCGCCCAAGGCCTGGCGTTTATCGATTACCTGCTGCGGCCCGAGGTAATCGCGCCGGTCAGTGATCACCTGTCGTACCCGAACGGCAATCGCGCCGCGACAGCGCTGGTGGCAGCAGCCACTCGCGACAACCCGGCGGTGTACCCGTCCCCTGCCGCCATGGCCACCCTCTACACCCTCGAACCCTTGCCCAAAGCCGTCGAACGCGTGCGTACGCGGGTGTGGAGCAAGGTCAAGAACGGCCAGTAACCCGCGCAAGAAATCTGCCTGCCTCATCCGAGCGGTAAGCCGCCCGACCTTTTGAATCAAGAGACTGAATCTTATGAATCCGCGTGCCCGTGATCTCGATATCCTCATTGGCCAGATGCAACCCGGCCCGCTCAACGCCATCACCGATGTGCCAGGCGTGCGCGTCGGTCACAGCAATGTACGCGGTCGCAGCAGCAGCGGCCGTGACATCTGCACTGGCGTCACGCTGATCGAGCCGCGCCCCGGCTCGACCAGCCAGCAACCGTGCTTTGCCGGCGTGCATGTACTCAATGGCAACGGTGATGCGACCGGCCTGGAATGGATTCGCGAGGCCGGTCTGCTGACCAGTCCGATTGCCTTTACCAACACCCACAGCCTCGGTGTGGTGCGGGATGCGCTGATTGTGCTGGACCGAGAGCAGCAGCCGGATGACGGGCGGCTTTACTGGAATATGCCGGTGGTGCTGGAGACCTTCGATGGACTTCTCAATGACATCAACGGCTTTCACGTCAAGCCCGAGCATGTCGCCGAGGCACTGAACGGCGCCGTGGACGGCCCGGTGCGCGAAGGTGCGGTGGGTGGTGGCAGCGGCATGATCTGCCACGAATTCAAAGGTGGCATCGGCACCGCATCGCGCCGTTTGAGTGCTGCCCAGGGAGGCTGGACCGTTGGCGCGATCGTGCAGGCCAACCACGGCATTCGCAGTGAATTACGCGTCGATGGTTACCCGGTCGGGCGCTATATGGAACAGAAGGATTCACCGTTCCTGCGGGCAGCGCTGCCGCACCCGGGCATGGGCTCGATCGTCGTCTGCCTGGCGACTGATGCGCCGCTGCTGCCCCATCAATGCACGCGTCTGGCACAACGTGCCAGCCTGGGCCTGGCGCGTACCGGCGGCGGTAACGAAGACCACAGCGGCGACATCTTCATTGCCTTCGCCACTGGCAATGATCACGTCCCGCCTGCGGCTTACGAGGCTAAACGCGCAGCCACCTGCGACGGTTTGCGCATGGTCAACAACGACCACATCAGCGAGCTGTTCCTGGCCGCGACCGAAGCCGTTGAAGAAGCGATCATCAATGCCCTGCTCGCCAGCGACAGCAGCGAGGGCAACGGCCATTCGGTGCCGGGCCTGGATGCGCAAACGCTTTTGGCGGCACTGGCAAAATCGGGTTGGCCAGGGTCGCGCCCGGCGTGAACCGGCATTGTGCAAGGACGACTGGCGGTACTTGAGTCGTCCGTTGCACGCTCCTAGGATGAAGCTACGCGGTGACTGGATTGATCCGGCGCTGCGTAGGCGTGGGTGTTCTGAACCCCAATCAAGCCCACGCCTTGCTTCACACGCCTCTTGAGCCTCACGGGCTCTACTTCCTCCCCATCAAGAGCTTTGAGGCTCTTTTTTTGTCTGCGTATTTCAGTTCTCGGCGAGACCTTCGGCGCGAATCGAACGCCATGCCGCTTGCGCGAGCACTTCGCGATAGGCACTCGGGCTGCCTTTCACTCGCCCTGCCAGCCAGGCTCGGCAGTAGCTGTCCGCTTGGCCAATGATCAGCGATGGCAGCAGCTCGGCAGGCAAATCCTGAAGTTCGGCGGCGCGACCCGATTGCGTCAGCCATTGGCGCAGACGCAGGTTGCGCGTCTTGTTGCGCTCGGCCAGCTCGTCCTTGAACGGGCCTTTGGTCACGGCGAACCGCGCGTGGTACTGGAAACGCGCCCACTGCGGTTGTTGCTCGACCCAGTCGACATAGCTGAAGACCAGCGCCTGCACGCCTTTTTGAGTGGTATCGGCCGCGTCCAGATACGCATCACGCAAACGCGCCTGATCCTCCAGCGCGGTGAAAAACAGCGCCGCGACCAGCCCTTCCTTGTTGCCGAAATGGTGATAGATCGCGCCGACGCTGGTGTCGCATTCGGCGCGGATCATTTCGATGGTGGTGGCCTCGATCCCCTGTTCGTTGAACAGGCTCAGGGCCTTGTGAAAGATATCGCGTTTGAGTTCGGCGCGGCGGCCGGGGTAGCTGCGTTCCAATAGATCGGCGGTGTCCATGCTGCTCGGGTCCAAAAACGGTGGTTGATAAAGGGCGTCACGTGCCCGTGAACAAATCGCGCCTAGGTTGACAGATTTGCCGTGAACAGAATACCGTTCCGTTACAGAACATTATTCTGTAACGGAACATCATTCTGCAAACTACCCAGCGAGGCTTCCCATGAGTCAATCTCTCAGCATGTTCAACAGCGTCGGCCCGGATGCATTCAGCAAAATGGCCTGCCAGTTCGCCCCGTACTTCAGCAGCATCAATCCGCTGATTTCCGAGTTGCGCCCGAATGCCGCCACCGTGCACGTGCCGTTTCGCAAGGAAATCACCAACCACCTCGGCACGGTGCACGCGATCGCCATGTGCAACGCGGCAGAACTGGCCGGCGGAATGATGACCGACGTGTCGATCCCGGCCGGCGCGCGCTGGATTCCCAAAGGCATGGCCGTGGAATATCTGGCCAAGGCGAAAACCGACGTCACCGCTGTGGCCAGCGCTGAAGGTGTGGATTGGCAAAGCGATGGCGACAAGGTAGTCAACGTCGACATTCACGATACCGAGGGTAAAAAAGTCTTCACCGCGCGTATCACCATGAACGTCAAGCTCGGTTAGCAGGTACAAAAAAGCCCTTGCCGCGGGATACGCAGCAAGGGCTTTTGATTGGCCGACGATCAGTGCAGGGTCAGGCGCTGACGGACAAATTCTTCTACGTGGCGGCTGGCCTGGTCCAGATGGCGGTCGCGTTGTTTTTCCGCATCGAGCATCGCGCGCTTGCCGTTCTTCTGCAGCAGATAGGTGTGAATCTGCTGCACTTCCAGCGAGCGATAGATCGGCGTGGTGTCGATGAACCCGCGCAGGCCGTTGCTGCGGTAATGCCGCGTACTCATCAGCACCTGGGTTTCGCGCTGGCCGATCACTTCAAAACCCAGTGCCTCGAAATACGGTACCTTGCCAATGCTGCAGGCCAGTTCCGCATGCGGGTAGCGCCCGACCATGTCCGCGAGCATCGCCCGCGCCACACCCTGACGCCGATGACCTTCACGCACCGCCATGTACGCGACGCTGCACGCCTCCCAATCGCCCTGCACCGGTAGACAGATGAGAAATCCGATGACTTGCTCCGGGTCTTCTTCGTTTGTGGCCACCAGCAATTCCACCTCGGTGCCCTTCTGCCCGTTCAACGCCTCGAGATACAGATGCACCTCATAACCGACCGCGTACTGATAAACGTTGTACAGCAGATTGCTCGGGCCGAGGCCGACCGCACTGATGTCGGTCAGGTAATCGACGACCATTTGCAGGATCTGGCTGTTGACGCTTTCCGGGCATGGGGAGGTGTAGTGGGTGATGCGTGGCATGGGCAAACTCCGGCGATAAAAAACGTTGCCGATGATCAGAGCCGTCGACGAACCGCGACATCATACCGTGCCGGATCTATTGAACCGTCACTGTTGTGGCGCCACCACCCTGAATTTGATGTTGATGTCCCTCGACACCACGCTGTCAGCCCACTCTCCTGCGCCGAGGCCGAACTCCTCACGGTTGAGCACCAGCTCACCGTCGAAGATGCCGATGGCGTTGTCCGGTTTCAATTCCACCGGCACCTCGACCTCGCGAGTGATGCCCTTGAGCGTGAGCTGACCGGCGACTTG
>NZ_RAZO01000099.1:0-4195 GCF_004307535.1 Pseudomonas sp. Sample_9 | reverse complement strand
ATCAGTCTGCCCGAAGGGCTCGGCAACCCGGCGGTGATTGACAAGGATCAGGCCGCCAAAGGCGTACTCCTGACGTTCGATTACCCTTATTGCCGCGCCTACGATCAGGTGAAATACGAGATCAATCGCCAGACCTTCACCCACACGGTGACGCCGGAACAGGCGGGCAAGGCATTCTCGGTGCTGATCGGTCCCGACACCTTTCAAAAAATTGGCAGCATGAACAACTGCCCGTTCTCTTACACGGTGGTCGATCAACTGGCCAATTCCACTCACCGGAACCGCTGGTCGAAGTACATTCATGCCAACATTGACCTTGAGCGAAACTTCCTGCCCCAGCCGATCCTGCGCGAGGATCCAGACGATGACATGGACGATCCATCGATTGTGGACCTCGACAAACTCAAGGGCCGGCCGCTACTGATCGTCGTTGCTCCCACTACTCCCGATTTTCAAAAGGGCGACACGATCAAAGGGTATTCTCGGCTGAACGATTCAGCCGAGAATCCGCCCCAACTAGGCGTGATCACCGACAAGTTCGGAGTGCTGCAACCGTGCATTCTGGTGCTACCCACCGATCAACTGACTTCCGGCGCGCGCTTGCAGGTGCGTTATGAGCTGAAACGGCCGGCAGGCACCGTTGTTGGGCACTCCAGAACGGCCGAGGCCGAGATCATCGGCGAAGCGGCGCCGGATCTGGTAGCACCGATAATCAGACAGGCACCAGGCAACAGCCTGGATCCGCTTGCCGCGAAAGATGCGCTGACCGCTTTGGTCTTTGATCCTTCCATTCAGCTTGATGATGTAATCGAAGTGCGCTGGATCGCCGCCCCGGGCACTCCTGCCGATGGCTCCTACACCTCGCCGCCTCACGTGGTCAAAGTGCTGGGCACGCAGGAGATTGCGCTGGACAACAAAGTGCTTGCGTACAGTTTCGGTGGCAATGTGACGGTGGATTACAGCAAGACAACCGGATCGGCTACGCGCGATTCCCTGCCGCTGATACTGAGCGTGCAGGACATTGCCGACGGAGATCCTCGATTGCCCACGCCGACGATCGACCGGGTGACGGGAGATGTGCTGGATCCTGCGGATTTGTTGGAGTCGGATTTTACGAGAATTCCGCCCTGGCCGTTGATCGCGCTAAGCCAAAAGGTCGACCTGACTTATAGGGAAATTAAAAGCAACGGTGATATTGGGTTTGTTGAAGAAGCTTTTAAGGACAGGGAAGTGACGGCAGATGATTTGGGTGGTATGAAACATCAGATCCCACTTTATAAGCTTCAAACACTTGAAGATGCCTCAAAATTTTATATTGAAGGTAAAGTTTCGTTCAATCGCGGCAGTGACGGAATTAGAAAAATAGCTTTACCGAAACGCATCTACAATATCAACCGCGGAATTGATGATTTAACGACTTTCACCAACTACGAAAATAATGGCTGGCAGATTCAAGATTCGGCTGGCGTAATAACCAAGGAAGGCGATAACTATTTTGTATCGTCAGTACAAATTCAAAATTGGCACTATATATACATGTCAAAATCATACGAACACCTTCCAAGCGGGGTGGCCTGCAGTTTAAACTTCGACTACGTCAGTTCCTTCCCAGTGAGAAGCCGCATTCAAATGACCACAAGTTGGTATTCCCCTAATAAGATAACCTTATCGGCCCCCGAATTGTCGGCAACCCATAACTGGAAGAGCGCGGGAAAAGATTTTTTTCTCGGCTCCCCGCAAACACAGTTAGACTCAAGGATCTTCATAGTATTGGAATCAAGCGGAGCATTTAAGTTAGACAATATTCACCTACAAAAGATACCATCAAGTGAGACTCGGAATGATACTTAGGCTTCGCAGATCGTAACTACCCCCCATCCCGGCTAGCCCTCTCTGGCCGCTACATCAGGAAGGTGTGCGATGGACAATGCTCAACCCGACAACGCCGTCATGACGCTGCATCCCGTGAAAATACACCTGGCGACGGAGGGCGTAATCATCGACCCGTCGGCGCCCGATGAAGTCCCGGTGTTGGGCCTGCCGTTGGGGATTTTCAAGGAGGTCACGCGCAACGGCGTCCTCGCTGCGGGCGTGCAGGTATTGATCGATCCGCCTCTGGACGTTGGTCAATATGACGCCATCAGGCTCTACGTCAACGGCGTGCAGAGCGGCGATGCGCAGCCAGTCATCAATGAACGAATGACCTTCACCGTATTCCAGAGCGAATTTCGCGACAGCGTCAACAACATCGTCCATTACATTCTGAAAAACGTCAGCGGCAATGACAGCAAATCCATCGAAACTTGGGTGAGATACCACGACACCTTGCCCGGCGGCAACGCCGTGCCCGGCACCGGCGATCATCCGGGGCTGATGATCAGCCTGCCTGAACAACTCGGCGATCCGGCGGTGATTGGCCAGCCTGAAGCGACCAAGGGGGTGCTGCTAACGTTCCATTACCCGTATTGCCGAGCATACGATCTGGTAACTTACGAGATCCACCGCCAGCGCTTCACTCACACCGTGACGGTAGAGCAAGCCGGCAAAACATTTTCGGTGTTGATTGACTTCGCCAAGTTTCAACTGATTGGCAGTCTGAAAAATTGCCCGTTCTCCTACACCATGGTTGACCAACTGCTCAACCCGACGCACCAGCGTCGCTGGTCGAAGTCGATTTTCGCGAACATTGATCTTGAGCGGACGTGGCTGGGGATGCCGCTGTTGCGCGAAGACACCAGCGACAACACCGATGATCCGAAGATTGTCGATCTCGACAAGATAAATAAATCGCTGTCGGTGGTGGTCCGTCCAAACGATCCGCTGTATCAGATCGGCGACCTGGTGACTGCGTTTTACCGACTCGACGATTCAGCGGAAAAGGCTACCGACCCCAGTGTATTCCCGGCTGATGATTATGGTGATCTGGCCGCATGCGTTGTTCCCATAGCTAAAGACCAGTTCGTTTCAGGTAAACGCTTGAAGGTGCGTTTTAAGGTTGAGCGTCCGGCCGGGACAATCATTGGTCATTCCAGAACTGCCGAGGCAGAGATCATTGGCACCGTCGTCGATGAAAAGCCCGTTATCACCCGCGTCATCGGCACGGTGAGTGGAAAAGATATTGTTCAAGGCGCCATTACTGTAGAAACCGCCGTGACATTGACGGGGACCGCGGCCACAGGGCAACTGGTTGATGTGCGCGACGGTAATATCATCGTTGACCAAGCGAAAGCCGACGCGACTACGGGAGTTTGGACATATGCCGTCGCGAGCCTTACGACGGAGCCGCACAGTTTTACAGCCAAAGCGAGATACGGATCGGAGCAAAGTTCTCTGGCTTGGGCATTTACCGTAACGGCTTCGAAAAGACCGACGATTGAATCGGTAAAAGGCTTAACTAGTGGAGAGGAAATCCCGGATGGCAGTAAGATCGAAGAAACTACGGTGATCCTGAGCGGTTTTGCTGCCAAAGGTCAGGAAGTCGATGTCTTTGATTGGGAGGACTCCGTAAGCAAATCTCCAGTGGATCCGTTAACGGGCAAATGGGCGCTCACTGTACCAAGTTTGGATCCAGTAATGCATAGCTTTACTGTCAAGGGGTTGTATGGGGCTGAAGAGGTTTCGCCACCTCGAACTTTGACTGTAACGGAGGGGTATGACGACCTTGCGACGTTTACAGATAACAACATGAACGGATGGAGCTTCCATTACGATTTTGGCTCGCTTATCAAGCAAGGGGAGGAATTCTTTATACGTTCAAAGAACATAAACGGTGCGAACAGGCTAGTTCCATCCAAGTCTTACGAACACTTACAAAGTGGTCTTTCGTGTACGCTGAGCTTCGATTATCTAGCCACCTCTCCGGAAAACTTGTTTATATTACTCGGATCCTTAGTTGGTTATGACGTAGTAGAGTTACCCCACCATACTTTTGCAAGCACCAACACATGGCGCTCCCTTAATATCAAATGCTATCTCGGATTACCGGAAACGAAGAGGTATTCAACTATCATTATAGGACATGAAAACGCAGGGGTTTTCAGCTTGGATAACCTCCGATTAAAAGCCAGTTATTAGTCGTGCATTTCAGCGGAACGCAGAGCAAGCAAAACGACGCAAAAAAATGCGCTTCGGCCTTTAATAACTGGCGGAAGACAGCCGGAGTCGAACCTGCCCGGGAACGGATGCCGTCCCCAAC
>NZ_RAZO01000009.1:0-4248 GCF_004307535.1 Pseudomonas sp. Sample_9 | reverse complement strand
GACAGGTAGATCGCCTTGAAACCGGCGCGCTTGGCCAGCAGCGCGTGGTTGGCGTTGATCGCGCCGACCACTTGCAAAGGATGCTCGCTGGCGACCGCATCGCGGAAGCGCTGGCCCGGCGTGTTCAGGTTGGAAGTCATGCATCACCTCGTTCAGTGGCTGTCTTGTTGTGGGCGCCGTCCTCGTAGTGACGGGCGATGTTGCGTTTCGAGGCGCCAATGTGGCGGCGCATCAACAATTCCGCGAGCTCGCCGTCACGGTCGGCGATGGCATCGAGAATGCGGTGGTGTTCGGCGAAGGCCTGGTGCGGGCGGTTCGGCGTGGTGGAAAACTGGATGCGGTACATGCGCACCAGTTGATACAGCTCGCCGCAGAGCATCTGCGTCAGCGTGCGATTGCCGCTGCCCTGGATGATCCGGTAATGAAAGTCGAAATCGCCTTCCTGCTGGTAGTAACCGACGCCGGCCTGAAACGCCGCATCGCGCTCGTGGGTTTCCAGCACCCGGCGCAGTTCGTCGATTTCCGCGACGCTCATGCGCTCGGCAGCGAGGCGGCAGGCCATGCCTTCGAGAGATTCACGGATTTCGTAGAGTTCGATCAATTCGGCATGGCTGAGCGAGACCACCCGCGCACCGACGTGCGGCACGCGCACCAGCAGGCGCTGCCCTTCCAGACGATGGATCGCCTCACGCAGCGGCCCCCGACTGATGCCATAAGTACGCGCCAGTTCCGGCTCGGAGATCTTGCTGCCCGGGGCGATCTCGCCTTTGACGATAGCCGCCTGGATACGGCGGAAGACGTTTTCCGACAGCGTCTCGGAATCGTCGCCATTGATGACCGGGGGATCGAGTTGATCCAGCATGATTGTCGACACCTTCAAATCCAATGCGGCAAAAACTAGCCAATAAGACCGCATCAGTCAAAGGATAAATAGGTATTGTCGACAATCGTCTAATAAGCGCAGCCAATCGTTCATCTATTAATGTGGGAGCGAGCCTGCTCGCGAAGGCGGCAGGTCAGTCGGTTTCTGCATCGAATGACACAGCGCTTTCGCGAGCAGGCTCGCTCCCACAAGAGTGGCATCCCTTGCAGCTCATGGGTCGGCGCAAGCGCTGGCGCCATAAAACCACCGTGCTAGAATGCCGCCCGCATTTGCGGGTCTTTAGTACGGCTTGCCATAAAAAGCTGCCAGGCACACGCAGGGGCTTGCGCACGGTTGTGCGGGCACCTGAACCGATAACGGAACGCTGCGCACCAGGATTTATGAGACTCAAGCCTTTCCCCACCTTTTTTGCTCTGTTTTGCCTGCCCGGCCTCGCCGCCGCGGGGGAAAAAACCGTGTACGGCCTCAACGAATACGCTTCGCTTGACGGCATCAATCTCGAAGTCGCGGCCAAACTCGACACCGGGGCGAAAACCGCCTCGCTGAGCGCCCGCGACATCAAACGCTTCAAACGCAACGGTGAATCCTGGGTACGTTTCTACCTGGCCATCGACACCGCGCATTCGCACCCCATCGAACGGCCGCTGGCGCGGGTCAGCAAGATCAAGCGCCGTGCCGGCGACTACGATCCGGAAGAAGGCAAGCAGTACACCGCCCGTCCGGTGATCGAGCTGGATATCTGCATGGGTTCGGCATTGCGCAGCATCGAAGTGAACCTCACCGACCGAAGTGCGTTCCAATACCCGCTTTTGATCGGCTCCGAGGCGCTGAAACGCTTCGACGCGCTGGTCGACCCCAGTCTTAAATACGCTGCCGGCAAACCTGCCTGCACCATCGCCGCTCACACCGCCGAGTAATTTCCATGCGTTCTCTAACCTTCCACCTGAAAATCCTGATCGCCGTGCTGGTGCTGCTGGGCGTTTCGGTTACGGCCTATCAGATTTTCGTGCTCGGCATCCCGGTGACCGAAGACGCTACCGACGATTTGTGGAACATCGACGCCAAGGTCGAGTTCGTCGCCAGCACCAAGGATCCAGTGAAGATCCAGATGTTCGTGCCGCCGTTGAGCCGCGATTACGTGAGCCTCAACGAAAGCTTCATCTCCAATAACTACGGCGTAGCGGTGAACCGCATCGACGGCAACCGCAAGGTGACCTGGTCGGCCCGTCGCGCCAAGGGCAACCAGACGCTGTATTACCGTCTGGTGCTGACCAAGCGCTACACCGCGGAAAAATCCAAGGTCAAAGGCCCGACCTTCCGTGACAGCATGGTCATCGAAGGCCCGGAAAAAATCGCCGCCGAAGCCCTGCTCGCGCCGATCCGCCAACACTCGGCCGACGTCGAAACCTTTATTGGCGAGGCGATCAAGCGCGTCAACAATGTCAACGACGATAACGTCAAATTGCTGCTGGCCGGCGATCCGTCGACTTCGCACAAAGCCAAGATCGTCGAACTGCTGCTGTCCATCGCCCACGTCCCGGTGGAAAAAGTCCACACCATCCGCCTCGTCGCCGATCAGCCACAGACACCCGAACTGTGGCTGCGCAGCTTCAACGGCAACGACTGGCTGTACTTCAACCCGGAAACCGGTGAGCAAGGCCTGCCGACCGACCGCCTGCTGTGGTGGACCGGCGACGAAAACCTGATTACCGTCGACGGTGGCAAGAAAGCCAACGTGACCTTCAGCTTGAACAACAGCGAGATGAACGCGATTCGTCTGGCCAAGCTGACCGACGAAAACACTGACGCCAACTTCCTCGATTACTCGCTGTACGGCTTGCCGCTGCAAACCCAGCAGACCTTCATGATCATGGTGATGATCCCGATCGGCGTGCTGGTGATTTTGATCCTGCGCAACCTGATCGGCCTGCAAACGCTGGGCACATTTACCCCGGTGCTGATCGCCCTCGCCTTCCGCGAAACGCAGCTGGGCTTCGGCATTCTGCTGTTCACAGTGATCACCGCGCTGGGCCTGTCGCTGCGCTCGTATCTCGAACATCTGAAGCTGCAAATGCTGCCGCGCCTGTCGGTGGTGCTGACGTTCGTGGTGGTGTTGATTGCGGCAATCAGTCTGTTCAGCCACAAGCTTGGCCTTGAGCGTGGCTTGTCGGTGGCGCTGTTCCCGATGGTGATTCTGACCATGACCATCGAACGTCTGTCGATCACCTGGGAAGAACGCGGCGCCAACCATGCGCTGAAAGTCGCCATCGGCACGCTGTTCGCCGCCTCCCTGGCGCACCTGATCATGACCGTGCCGGAGCTGGTGTACTTCGTGTTTACCTTCCCGGCGATCCTGCTGATTCTGGTCGGTTTCATGCTGGCGATGGGTCGCTATCGCGGCTACCGCTTGACCGAATTGGTGCGTTTCAAGGCCTTCCTGAAGAAGGCTGACGCCTGATGTTCGGTTTCTGGAAGACCTGGAAGGCCCTCGAGGCGCGCGGCATCATGGGCATCAACCGCCGCAACGCGGACTACGTGCTCAAGTACAACAAGCGCAGCCTGTACCCGATCGTCGATGACAAGATCCTTACCAAGGAACGCGCCATTGCCGCCGGCATTCACGTGCCGGAGCTGTACGGGGTGATCTCCACCGAGAAGGAAATCGACAAGCTCGACGAGATCATCGGCGGGCGCAGCGACTTCGTGATCAAACCGGCGCAGGGCGCGGGTGGCGATGGCATCATCGTCATCGCCGACCGCTTCGAAGGCCGTTATCGCACGGTGTCGGGCAAGATCCTCGCCCACGAAGAGCTGGAGCATCACATCTCCAGCATCCTCACCGGCCTGTACTCGCTGGGCGGCCACCGCGACCGCGCGCTGATCGAATACCGTGTGACCCCGGACCAGATATTCAAGAGCATCAGTTACGAAGGCGTGCCGGACATCCGCATCATCGTGCTGATGGGTTACCCGGTGATGGCGATGTTGCGTCTGCCGACCCGTCAGTCCGGCGGCAAGGCCAACCTGCACCAGGGCGCCATTGGCGTCGGAGTCGATCTCGCCACCGGCCTTACGCTGCGCGGCACCTGGCTGAACAACATCATCACCAAACACCCCGACACCACCAACGCGGTGGATGGCGTGCAACTGCCCTACTGGGACGGTTTCATGAAACTCGCCGCCGGCTGCTATGAGCTGTGCGGGCTGGGTTATATCGGTGTGGACATGGTGCTCGATCAGGAAAAGGGTCCGTTGATTCTCGAACTGAATGCGCGGCCGGGGCTGAACATCCAGATCGCCAACGATTGCGGCCTGACCTTGCGTACCCATGCGGTTGAAGCGCGGCTGGAAGAGCTGAAGGCGCG
>NZ_RAZO01000416.1:0-4256 GCF_004307535.1 Pseudomonas sp. Sample_9 | reverse complement strand
TGCAGGATGCGCAAGATGTTGCGGTCGATCTTGTCCAGCTCACGTTTGGTCTGAGTGTTGGTACGCATAGGGGATGCGCCTCCGTGAAAAGGGTTTTTGCCGAGAATTGTCGCCAAATATAGGCGCTTATATAGTGAAAAGCACTGGCATTTCTTTTTTACACTGCGCCCATCATTGCTCTAACAAACAGTTCGGCGAAAAGCCTCGATGAGGGATTGAAAATGCGCGTCATGGTCTTGGGTAGCGGCGTCATCGGTACCGCCAGTGCTTACTATCTGGCCCGTGCCGGGTTTGAAGTGGTGGTGGTCGACCGGCAGCCTGCTGCGGCCATGGAGACCAGTTTCGCCAACGCCGGGCAGGTCTCGCCGGGTTACGCCTCGCCGTGGGCCGCGCCGGGCGTGCCGCTCAAGGCCATCAAGTGGTTGCTTCAGCGCCACGCGCCATTGGCGATCAAGGCCACCGCCGACATCGACCAATACCTGTGGATGGCGCAAATGCTGCGCAACTGCACCGCCAGCCGTTACGCGGTGAACAAGGAGCGCATGGTGCGTCTGTCCGAGTACAGCCGTGACTGCCTCGATGAATTGCGCGCCGAAACCGGTATCGCCTACGAAGGCCGCAGCCTCGGCACCACGCAGTTGTTCCGCACTCAGGCGCAACTGGATAACGCCGCCAAAGACATCGCCGTGCTGAAAGAATCCGGTGTGCCGTTTGAAGTCCTCGACCGCGCCGGCATCGCCCGCGTCGAACCGGCGCTGGCAGGCGTGACTGACATTCTCGCTGGCGCGCTGCGTCTGCCCAATGACCAGACCGGCGACTGCCAGATGTTCACCACCCGTCTCGCCGAAATGGCGCGCAAGCTCGGTGTGGAATTCCGCTTCGGCCAGGACATCCAGAAGCTCGATTACGCCGGTGACCGCATCAACGGTGTGTGGATCGACGGCAAGCTGGAAACCGCTGACCGCTACGTGCTGGCGCTCGGCAGCTACTCGCCGCAGTTGCTCAAGCCGCTGGGCATCAAGGCCCCGGTGTATCCGCTCAAGGGCTACTCGCTGACCGTGCCGATCACCAACCCGGACATGGCGCCAACGTCGACCATTCTCGACGAGACCTACAAGGTCGCGATCACCCGTTTCGACAACCGCATCCGCGTCGGCGGCATGGCCGAGATCGCCGGTTTTGACCTGTCGCTGAACCCGCGTCGGCGCGAAACCCTGGAGATGATCGTCAACGACCTTTATCCTCAGGGCGGCAATCTGGCCGAAGCGAGTTTCTGGACCGGCCTGCGCCCGACCACGCCGGACGGTACGCCGATCGTTGGCGCCACGCCGTTCAAGAATCTGTTCCTCAACACCGGTCACGGTACGCTTGGCTGGACCATGGCCTGCGGTTCCGGCCGTTTGCTCGCCGACCTGATGGCGAAGAAAAAGCCGCAGATCAGCGCTGAAGGCCTCGATATTTCCCGTTACGGCAACCAGACCCAGGAGTCCGCAAAACATGTCAATCCAGCGCCAGCTCACCAATGAGCGCATGAGTCAGATCGTCAGCCACAACGGCACCGTGTATCTGGCCGGGCAGGTCGGCGACGACTTCGACGCCGGAATTGAACAGCAGACCCGCGACGTGCTCGCCAATATCGAACGTCTGCTCGATCTGGCCGGGACGGACAAACAGCATCTGTTGTCGGCAACGATCTATTTGAACGACATCGAAGCGCACTTCGCCGGAATGAACGCGGTGTGGGACCAGTGGCTGCCCAAAGGCGCCGCGCCGGCCCGCGCCACCGTCGAAGCGAAGATGGCCAAGCCGAGCATTCTGGTGGAGATCTCCATCGTCGCCGCGCTGCCATAACGTTCCCAAGATCCCTCTCCCGGTGCTGTTGGCGGTTCACGTCGTCAGTCAGCGCCGGTTTTTCTTCCCATGACCGCCCAGAAGTCTGCCGCCATGCGTCCTGCCCGTGCCCTGATCGACCTTCAAGCCCTGCGTCACAACTACCGAATTGCCCGTGAAGTCACCGGCGCCAAGGCGCTCGCGGTGATCAAGGCGGACGCCTATGGCCATGGCGCGGTGCGTTGCGCCCAGGCGCTGGAAGCCGAGGCGGATGGTTTTGCCGTGGCTTGTATCGAAGAAGCTCTGGAGCTGCGTTCCGCCGGGATTCGCGCACCGGTATTGCTGCTGGAAGGCTTCTTCGAAGCTGACGAGCTAGCGCTGATCGTCGAGCATGATTTCTGGTGCGTGGTGCATTCGCTGTGGCAGCTCGAAGCGATCGAGCAGGCAGTCCTGAGCAAACCGATCACGGTATGGCTCAAGCTCGATTCCGGCATGCACCGCGTCGGCCTGCATCCGAAAGATTATCCAGCGGCCTATCAGCGTCTGCTGGCCAGCGGCAAAGTGGCGAAAATCGTATTGATGAGCCATTTCGCCCGCGCTGATGAACTGCACGCGCAGAGCAGTACCGAGCAGGTGGCGGTGTTCGAAGCGGCGCGTCAGGGTCTGGCGGCGGAAGTCAGCCTGCGCAACTCGCCAGCTGTGCTCGGTTGGCCAGAATTCCAAAGCGATTGGGTACGCCCGGGCATCATGCTCTACGGCGCGACCCCGTTCGAAGAAGCCAACGCCGTCGCTGAACGCCTGCAACCGGTGATGACCCTCGAATCGAAAGTCATCAGCGTGCGTGAATTGCCGGCCGGCGAGCCGATCGGTTATGGCGCCAGGTTCATCACCGACAAGCCGATGCGCATCGGCGTGGTCGCCATGGGTTACGCCGACGGCTACCCGCGCCAGGCACCGACCGGCACACCCGTGCTGGTGGCGGGCAAACCCAGCCGCCTGCTCGGGCGCGTGTCGATGGACATGCTCTGCATCGATCTGACCGACGTAGCGGAAGCGGGGCTTGGTTCAACTGTCGAGCTGTGGGGTAAAAACATCCTCGCCAGCGACGTGGCAAAGTGGGCCGATACCATCCCGTATCAGATCTTCTGCAACCTGAAACGGGTGCCAAGGCTCTATTCCGAGGGTTAACGCCGCTGCGGGGGCCAGCTGTTGTAAATACTGAACGCTGTCGCCATGATAACGCTCAATATTCTTACAACATCAGGAGGCTCCCGCCTTGGACGTCGGTGAACGACTGCAATCGATCCGCAAGCTCAAAGGGCTTTCCCAGCGTGAACTCGCCAAACGCGCGGGCGTCACCAACAGCACCATTTCGATGATCGAAAAGAACAGCGTCAGCCCTTCGATCAGTTCGCTGAGAAAGGTGCTCGGCGGCATTCCCATGTCGATGGTCGAGTTCTTTTCCGAAGAGATCCTGCAGGACCAACCGACTCAGATCGTCTACAAGGCCAATGAGCTGATCGACATCTCCGACGGCGCCGTGACCATGAAACTGGTCGGCCGCGCCCACCCGAGCCGCGCCATCGCGTTCCTCAACGAAATCTACCCGCCGGGCGCCGACACCGGCGAAGAAATGCTCACCCACGAAGGCGAGGAAACCGGAATTCTGGTCGAAGGCCGCCTCGAACTGGTGGTGGGTCTGGAAACTTTTATCCTCGAAGCCGGCGACAGCTACTATTTTGAAAGTACCAAGCCGCATCGTTTCCGTAACCCGTTCGACGTGCCGGCGCGACTAATCAGCGCAGCCACGCCGGCGAATTTCTAAGCAGAAGGCGCCAGGCCAATACGGCAAAGGCCCCAGAACCGTTTTACCGATGGGCAACAAGACCCCTCTAACCATGGGGTTGTTTCAGTACAGCGGCCTACCCGCTATACTTGCGCCCGCCTGCGAACCGTGGCCGCAGGCGTGAATAGCCACCATTGAGGGTGAACGCGTGAACCTAATTATGAAAATGCTGGCTGCACCAGCAACCGTAGTGGCCCTATGGGCTGTCAGCGCTCAAGCTGCGACAAATGACGACATCGCCAAACGCCTCGAGCCCGTCGGCCAGGTGTGTGTTCAAGGGCAGGAATGCAAAGGCATGGAAGTGGCCGCGACGGCTGGCGGCGGTGGCGGGGCGAAGGCGCCTAAAGACGTGATCGCCAAGCACTGCAACGCTTGCCACGGCACGGGCCTGCTTGGCGCGCCGAAGATCGGCGACAAGGCAGCCTGGAAGGAGCGGGCCGATCATCAGGGTGGTCTGGACGGCATCCTCGCCAAGGCCATCACCGGCATCAACGCCATGCCACCAAAAGGCACCTGCGCCGATTGCTCCGATGAAGAGCTCAAGGGTGCGATCAAAGAGATGTCCGGTCTGTAATCAGCG
>NZ_RAZO01000390.1:39015-40592 GCF_004307535.1 Pseudomonas sp. Sample_9 | reverse complement strand
GCCAAGAATCGTCAATGCCACAGGGGTCTAGCCTCTTTAGTCTGCATGCAGGCGCGATGCGCCTTGAAAATTGATGTGCCCTCGCACAGGGCGAGTGGCAGCTAAAGGGCGGGATTATAGCGTAAAAGCGCCCGCAAGCCTCTAGCAGGAACAGGCAGTCGCCACGTTGACAGGCTTTGGACGTCGCAATAGACTCCAACTCAAATGGACTGGGGGATCCCGGTCGGCGCTAATGCCTCGGTGAGATCACCGGGGCTTTTCGCTTTTTGGAGGCGGGAAAATCTTCAAGCCCCAATTTTCGAAACCTTCTCCAGCGTTTATGCGCCCACCGCTGCAATAAAACTTGCGTTTGAGCACTTCGAAAGCGCGATTTTCCTGACCCGCCCTCAAAACACTCATACCAATGGGTCTCGCAACAAGATCAGCCAGCTGTAAGCCGGTGGAATTGACCTGCTTTGTGGCGAAGACTATTTCGAACGGCAGTTGCACGCCCATTCGATTGGCACCACTGCACATTCTGCGAAATTCCAGCTCCAACTCGTTATCTTCCCGCTTTCCTCGGCGCTCAAAAATCACATGTGTTGATGCGCGGTGCTGACCCTTCTCAGATAAAAAATCGTACAAAGTTTCAAGACAGAAGCCGAGCGCCAGATGATACGGATTCTCTAGAGAACCCTGCTTCTCGCAGAGTGGAGCCTTATCGATAACACAGCTGATCAAAACAAAATTGCTGGCCTCAATGATGCTGGTCAATTCGGCAAGAAAAGCATGCTTATGCGCCTTTGAGGTAAACAAACTAGAGAAAGCGCCTTTTTCTTTTCTAATCTCAAGCTCATGCAGCCCGATCAGATCATGTCCCATGTGATTGAACTTGAACATCTGAACGGCTGGGATGACCTTTTCGCAATAGTGGCGCTTATGAAACACACAAAAGGCGAGTACGAAAATTGGATAGTAAGGGTCCAACCGCTGCATTCCGTGATCACCGCTTTCATCAACATAAATGACGAAGTCACTGTATCTCGCGTCGGCGTGCTGAGGCTCTACGCCTTCAAGAACCTCGCGCACTTCGCCCCGATTTTCAAAACGAGAAAACTGCACAACGTCACCCGCGATTGGGACGCCAATAGATACTGAGATTGCCATCCTCGATTTGCCGGTAGATCGTATAGGGCAAGGAAACGGTATCGAACACGGCGGATAGAGGAAGATCAAGCAACACAAAGGGCGCCAGCATTCCCGTAGGATCGGGGGGCGCATTCAGCGTGCAAAAATCGAAGGCCAGGCCACTGTAGATGCGCGGAATCGATTGGCAGTAGGTCTTCTTTTTGCGCAGGTCACGGGCAGCATCGGCGTCGCCCTGTAAAACGGTCGAGACACTGCCACAGCCTGAGAGAACTGCAGATATTACGCCCAGCGTCAGAAATTTCTTCATGTCCAAGATTTGCCCTCCGAGATCGTCAGGCAAATTAGCATCGAGCCCGAGCAGGGCACAGTTCATGGCTTCTGGAGAAGTTGTAGGACAGATCGCTGTATTTTGTCCGTTACTGCCCACAGACTCCGTTTCGCAGTGGACC
>NZ_RAZO01000390.1:0-38915 GCF_004307535.1 Pseudomonas sp. Sample_9 | reverse complement strand
ACAGATCGCTGTATTTTGTCCGTTACTGCCCACAGACTCCGTTTCGCAGTGGACCAGGCCCATTGCAAGAACGAGCCTGCTCGTGAGAAGAACTCACCCTGCGCTGGAGACTTCCTTCGGCAACCGCTGATCAATGACTTGGTACAACGCGCTACTTTCAGGCCAGTTGCGCATGAACCGCGCGCGATCGCGGGCGTAGGCCGAGGCAAAACTGCCGACCGATGAGTGCTGACACATCGAGTCGAGGTCGATCAGCGCCCAGCTATCCGCCTGCCAGAACAGGTTATGCCCCTTGAAATCGCCATGACTGATGCGTTCGGCGATCAATCGGGCAAACAGTTGATCAAGCGCCAGCAACTCGGCTTCCGGTGCCTGGCCATTTTCCACGTACGGCGCAAAGCGCTCGATGATGTCCGGCCCGGGCAGGAATTCGGTGACCAGATAGGCACTGCGGCGCAGCCACAAAAAGCGTTTTTCCAGTACCGCCAGCGGTTTCGGCGTGGCGATGCCCAGGAACGCCAGGCGATTGCCTTCACGCCAGGAATGCCAGGCCCGGCTCGGGCGCCAGAAGCGTTTGAGCCAATGGGCGAAATTCTTGATGTTGTAGCGCTTGATAACCAGAGCCCGCCCGGCTATCTCGACTTTGCCAACGCTGGCCGCGCCGCCGGTCTTGTACAGGTGCCCCTGATCAAGCAAGGCGTCAGCCTGCTCAAGCACCGGCAGCATGGCCGCTTCTTCTTCACGGCGAACCGCGCGCAGGGCACATGCGCCGCGCTGCACCGCAAACAATGTGCAGTCTCGGCCGACCTTGTTCAGATAATCCCTGAGTCGCCAGTTGCGCACCTTGTCGATCTGTTTTTGCAACGCCTCCAGCGGCAACGCATGTTCGCTGTTGCTCAGCAGGTAATACACCAGCAGCTCTTCGGTGAACGGCTCGAGTGATTTCGGTAGCTGGGCGAAAAACACGCCGAGGTTTTCCAGCACTTTCTGCCGGGACAAGGGCTGCCCCGCCGTTTCCGCACGAACGCCGGCGCCATCGATCAGATACAGCTGACCGCCGTGGCGCAGCAGATTGTCCAGGTGCAGATCCTCCTGCCAGAGTCCTTTGCCATGCATCCGTCCGATAGCATCCAGTGCTTCGGCCAGTACGGCGGTCTGCTCGTCGGCCAGCGCCGGCAGCGACTCGACCTCGGCCCAGGCATCACCGAGACTTTTGGCGCCCTCAAGAAATTCGAACAGCAGCCAGCCACCCTCGCCGTCCTTCAGTCCATCGGCCAACAGCAGCGGCGTGGTCAGGTTTTGCGCAGCGAGCAGGCGCACACCGTCCAGCTCCCGCTGGAAATGCCGGGCGGCCTTGCTGCCGACCAATAACTTTGCCAGCACCGGCCGACCGCGCCAGACACCTGCGCCAACGTAACGCTGCCCGGGCAACACCCGCAGCAGACTGAGCAACTGCAGATCCGCCGCACCGGCGGCGTCCGCGAGGGTTACGGTCAGTGGCAGTGAAGGTGCGCGCCCGGAGCGGGCCAGCTCGGACAATTGCATCAACGAGTCTCCTTGTGACTGCGCCGCGCGGTCAGTCGGCTCAGCCAGCTGTCGAGCAGCGAGCTGTCAGTCGGCTGATCGAGATAAGCCGCGAGCAATTGGCGCAAGTCGGCCTCGCTCCACTGCGGCGCGCGACGTTGCAACGGTTCCAGATCCTTGACCCGATCACGCATGCCGAACAGCAGCGGACGGGTTTTCTCCAGATCGATCAGTTGCGCCTCATAGCCGTCGCCGGTGGCGCGCAGGAAAATATGCTTGGGATAGAAACAGCCATGCACCTGACGCGCGCCGTGCAGCCGCCGCGCCAGCAGACCGCAAGCCCTGAGGATGGCCGAATGTTGCGCGGCACTGAGCTGTGCCCAGCGCGCCAGCAACGAATCCAGGTCGCTCCAGCCATCCAGGGCGCGCGTAAGCAGAATGGCGCGTACTTCCCCAGCGACCTTGCGCTCACCGAAAAACGCCGCCTGCAACGCCGGAATGCCCAACTTGCGGTAACGGCTGATGTTGCGAAATTCGCGCGCAAAGCTCGGTTCGCCAAACGGCGCCTGCAAGGTCCGCGTCAGGTAATTGCTCTGGCGCTTGAGGTAATAGCCCTGGCCTTCAAGATCCAGGCGGAACACGCTGCTCCAGCCGCCACCGGCAGTGTTGGGCTCATCCACAGCTTCAAGCTGTTTGGCCCACAGTGCGTCGAAATTGCCGAGACCGTGGCGCTCCAGCAGTGCGCGGTCCTGTTCGGCAAGAAAATCAGTCATTCGCGCCCCTCAAAAAATCTCACCACGTGGCGAATCCGTTTCTTGTCGGCGACATCGAGCCGATCACACTGGCGATATTGCTTGTAGAAGCGCAGGCGCTGGGTGTTGGACAGGTGATATTTGGCCAGTTTGTCGAGACAGGCCAGATCCTTGGTGATCCGGTACTTGAGCCAGAAGCCGCGCCAGAATTCGCCGTTGGGGCAGTCGATGAGGAAGATGCGCGCCTGATCGTCGATCAACAGGTTGCGCCATTTCAAATCGTTATGCGTAAACCGATGGTCGTGCATGGTCCGGGTGTAACCGGCCAATTGCTGGCTGACACCGTCGACCCAGGCGCGATCCTTGAGCCTGGGATCCTTGCGCTCGGCCAGTGCCGAAAGGTCTTCGGTATTGGGCAGCTCACGGGTGATCATCGCACCCCGATCGTAGGCCGCGCCCCGCCGCTCCAGCCCCCAGGCCACCACCTCGGCAGTGGGGATGCCCCACTTGGCGAAGCGCTTGAGGTTCTGCCATTCCATTTTTACCCGCGGCTTGCCGAGGTAACGGCGCAGGCCCTTACCGGCGCCAACGTAGCGTTTGACGTAGTAATTGACGCCGTCGCGCTGCACGCGAACGACCTCCGACAGCGGGTCGCGGGTCAGGCGCTCGCCCTGCAACGCAAACACCGCTTCGAGGCTGCCGAAATCTTCGGCGAGGTCGCTGTACTGCGGTTCAAGTGTCCAGCCCGCCATCAGAGCGCATCCCCGTAACGCTGTTTACGCGCGTAGAGCTTGTCGGCCTTGCCTTGCAGCCAGCTCAGCAACGACGCCTCTTCTGCCAGAATCTGCCGCAGCGGTTGCTGGAAGTAGCCTTTGAGGAAACGCAGCTTGTCGCGGCGGGTCAGGCCGATGTCCAACGCGGAGAAGTACAGCGCTGCCAGATCCTTGTTGCGCCAGCGCTGAGTGATTTTCGCGCGGGTCTGGGCACGGTGCAGATCGATCACCGAGAGTTTGAAATCCTGCGGCGTGACCGGTTTGTCGGTGTGCAGCAGGAAGTGGCAGATATAGCAGTCGCGGTGATTGACCCCGGCGCGATGCATCATCCCGGTCATCCGCGCGACTTCGGCAATCAATGCGCGCTTGAGTGTTGGCTCCGGCGGCTGTTTGAGCCAATCGATGCTGAAGTCTTCAAGGCTGATGGTCGGCGCCAGTTCTTCGGTGACGATGAACGAATGCTGATCCGCCGGGTTGCTGCCCTTCTCGCCGTAGGCGACGGCGGTCATGGTCGGCACGCCGACTTCCTGCAGACGCTGGATGGCCTTCCACTCTTGCCCGGCGCCGAGCACGGGCAGCTTGGCGGTCAGCAGGTTCTTGAAGATTTCGCCCCAACCGATGCCACGGTGAATCTTGACGAAAAAACCATGGCCGTCGACTTCCGTGCGCAATGTCCGGCGCGCTTCCAGCTCGCGGTATACCTCGCCCTGCAAACCCTCGACTGCGGCGAACGGGTCGCGTCCGGCCCAAAGGCTTTTGAACGGTTCAGCCAGCATCAACTTCATTAAGCGTGCTCCGCCAGAATCACATCCGCCGCGTGCTGCGGCATGCTGTAGAGGTCGGCCGTCTCGGCGAAGGCCAGACCGTTGCGGCTCCAGGCCGCACGTGCAGCGTCGTTGCTCAACATCTCGGTCAGGTATCGGGTCAGTTGCGCCTGCTCGAACGGCTCGTCCAGCACGCGCCCGGCATCGGCCTCGGCAATGTAATGGGCGTAACCGCAGACCGCACTGACCAGCACCGGCAACCCGGCCACCAGCGCTTCAAGCAGCACGGTGCCGGTGTTTTCGTTGTAGGCCGGGTGAATCAACAGGTCAGCGCCGAGCAGGAAACGCGGGATATCGCTGCGTCCTTTGAGGAAGGTCACATTGTCGCCCAGGCCCAGCGTCGCACTCTGCATCTGGAACAATTTGGGGTCATCCTGGCCGATTACAAACAGGCGGGTGCGTTTGCGCAATTCGGCGGGCAGTGCGGCCAGTGCCTTGAGGCTGCGATCGACGCCCTTGGTCTTGAAGCCGGAACCGATCTGCACCAGCAGCAGCTCGTCGTCCTTGAGATCGAATTCGGCGCGAAAACCGGCGCGAATCTCATCGGCATTCGCCGGCCGCCGACGATCCTGGGCAATGCCCGGTGGCAGCAGGTGAAAGCGCTCGAGCGGCGTGTCGTAATGCTTGATGAACAGCGGTTGCTGCACTTCGGAAATCATCAGCACTTCGGTCTTCGCGTCCTTGGCGAACACCGCGCGCTCGTACTCGGCGAAGTGGCGATAGCGACCCCAGCGGCGATACAGCGAGTTGCGCAGGTTCTGCGCCTTGTCTTCGAAGCAGCCATCGGCGGCGTAATAGACGTCAAGGCCCGGCATCTTGTTGAAGCCGATCAGACGATCGACGGGACGCTTGGCCAGATCCGCGGCCATCCACGCGCTGAGTTTTTCGTTGCGACGGTGATTGAAGAACGCCTTGACCGGCGCCACCAGCACTTCGAAACCAGGCGGCACGTCGCCTTCCCAGATCAGCGTGTAGACGCGAATCTGGTGGCCGCGCTTCTGGCATTCAAGGGCGATGCGCATGAAATCGCGCTGCAAGCCGCCGAACGGGAAATATTTGTACAGGACGAATGCCAATTGCATCAGCGCAGCTCCTCAGCCATTAACAACGTGCTCAGTCGGCTGGCGACACGCTCGGGGTTCACACGCGTGAAGCACAAAGGCTGCTCGCGTTTCAGGTCAAACTGACGGGCATCCTGCTCGGTCGGTTGATAGGTACATTTTTTCTGCATGCAGGGCGCGCACGGGAAGTCGCTGGCCAGATGAATCTGCAGCTTGCCGTAGGCGCCGGTGAGGCCCGGGTTGGTCGGGCCGAACAACGAAATCGTCGGTACATCCAGCGCAGCGGCCAGATGGCCGAGCCCGGTGTCCACTGCCACGCAGGCTTGCGCGCCGGCGAGGACTTTGCCGACGCCGGCCAGATTGAGTTTCGGCAGCACTTCGGCGTGTTTGAAGCCGGCAGCGATGCGTTCGGCGCGGGCCTTTTCCTGCGGGTTGCCCCACGGCAGCTTCACGCCAACGCCGAGGTAGCCGACCCGCTCGGTCAGCTCGCGCCAGTAGATTTCCGGCCAGTGCTTGGTGTCCCAAGTGGTGCCGTGGAGGAACACAACATAGGCGTTCTTGCGTGGCAACTCGACCAGGCGCTCGACGTTGAGGCCGTAATCGCCGAGGCCTTTGGGCAAGTCGTAACCCAGAGCGATGGCGAATAACTGGCGTACGCGCTCGACGGCGTGCTGGCCTCGGGCGACAGCGAGTTTACGATCGTAGAAGCGCGCAGCCATCGGCTCGCGCGCGGAGGTTTTATCGAGGCCGGCCACCGGGGCTTTGACGTAGCGGGTCAGCCAGGCACTTTTCAGCAGGCCTTGCGCGTCGATCACCAGATCGTATTTATTGGCGCGCACGCTTTGCTTGAAGCGTTTCCACTCGCCGCTGGTGATGGTTTGCCACAGATTCTTGCGCCAGCGGCGGATCGCCACCGGTATCACTTTATCGACCGCCGGGTGCCAGCTCGGAATCTCGGCGAAACCCTCTTCCACCACCCAGTCGAACTTGATGCCCGGGATCGCCCGCGCGGCGTCGGTCAGCGCCGGCAACGCGTGAATCACGTCGCCCAGCGATGAAGTCTTGATCAGCAATACCCGCAAGTTAATGAACCTCGACCACGGAGCCCTGCAACTTCTGCAAGGCATCGTTGACCGCGTCCGGCATCAGCTGGCGCAGGCAGTTGTAATGGCCGAACCGGCAAGTTCGATCGAAGCACGGGCTGCATTCGATGCCCAGGCGCACGATCTCGACCTGCTCGGCCAGCGGCGGGGTGAAGCCCGGCGAGGTCGAGCCGTACACCGCGACCAGCGGACGATTCAATGCAGCAGCGACGTGCATCAGGCCGGAGTCATTGGACACAACGGAATCGGCGCAGGACAGCAGGTCAATGGCCTCGGCCAGCGAGGTACCACCGCTGAGGTTGACCGATTCTTCACGCAGCCCCGGGATCAGCCGGGCGCGAATGTCTTCGCCGACCGCGTGATCGTTTTTCGAGCCGAACAGCCACACCTGCCAGCCTTCGCGGATGCGCGCTTCGGCGACCTTGGCGTAGTGCTCGGACGGCCAGCGCTTGGATTCGCCGAACTCGGCGCCGGGGCACAGGGCCAGGACCGGGCGATCAAGGCTCAGGCCGAATTTGGCCAGTGCCGCTTCGCGGGTCACCGGGTCGATTTGCAGACTCGGGCGCGGGTACGGCTTCGGCAGCTCGGCGTTCGCTTCATAGGCCAGCGCCATGAAACGCTCGATCATCAGCGGGTAGCGTTCTTTGTCGAGGGTACGCACGTCATTGAGCAGGCCATAGCGAAACTCGCCGCGCCAACCGGTGCGTTTCGGGATGCCGGCGAAAAACGGCACCAGTGCCGATTTCAGCGAATTGGGCAGCAGGATCGCCTGATCGTACTGACCGCGCAGGGACTTGCCGATGCGCCGACGCGTCGACAGTTCCAGCGCGCCGTGGCCGAGCGGGAAGCTCAAGGCCTTGCGCACTTCGGGCATGCGTTCGAGGATCGGCCGGCTCCATTCAGGCGCCAGCACGTCGATTGCGCATTGCGGGTGGCGCTGTTTGAGACACTGAAACAGTGTCTGCGCCATCACCATGTCACCGACCCAACTGGGCCCAACGATCAGAATATTCATGTGGTTTCCAAAAACGAACCGGGGAGGCATTTACGCCTCCCCGCCTCGATAATTCTACAAACACTGTAGATCTACTGTGGGAGCGGGCTTGCCCGCGATGGGGTCTTCACATTCAACAGTATTGTCGTCTGATACTCCGCTATCGCTGGCAAGCCAGCTCCCACAGGGTTTTGCATCTGTTTCAACATCTGCATTTCAGCGCAGATTACTGTGGGAGCGAGCCTGCTCGCGAATGGGCCAGTACATTCAAAACAAATGCCGACTGACACTCCGCCTTCGCGAGCAGGCTCGCTCCCACCTTTTGAATCTCATTGTCTTCAATGGCGCTTTTTCAGCTTAGCCCCATCTCTTTCCATATCCGCAAAACCTGCCGGCGTTCGTCGGCAAACTGGTCGCCCGGTATCACCCCGGCGTCCTTCTGCAAGGCCTGCCGGTGGGCGGCGGAGCGGTAGGCCTTGTAGGCCTCGCGCAACAGACTGGCATCTTCGGCGGGCATCAGCCGTTCGTGTTCCAGCTCTTCCAGAATGCGGATGTTATCAGTCCAGCGCAGCAGCGGCGGATGGCTGTGCGACCACGCCAGGGCCGCGTATTGCACCATAAATTCAATATCGACGATACCTCCGGCGTCCTGCTTGAGGTCGAACGGCACGCCCCCGTCGAACGCATTCGCCGCCGTGCCGGCCGCGGTGCTGCGGGTGCCGAGGTTGTCGCGCATCTTCGCGCGCATCTCGCTGACTTCCTGTTGCAGTTTGGCCAGATCCCTAGGTTTGCCCAATACCTGCGCGCGGACTTTCTCGAAGGCCTGGCCAACATCCTGACTGCCCACCAGCACCCGCGCGCGCACCAAGGCCTGATGCTCCCAGGTCCATGCTTCGTTTTCCTGATAGCGCGCGAACGCGCCGAGGGAACTCACCAACAGCCCGGAAGCACCGGACGGCCGCAGGCGCATATCCACTTCATACAGCTGGCCGGAGTTGGTCTGCGCCGTGAGCAAATGAATGATCCGCTGCCCCAAACGCGTGAAGAACTGCGCGCCGTCGATTGATTTCGGCCCGTCGGTTTCCGCCTGCGGATCGCCGTCGTGGATGAACACCAGATCCAGATCCGAACCATGCCCCAATTCCAGGCCGCCGACTTTGCCATAACCGACAATGATGAAGCCGGGATCGCACAGCGTGCCGTCGGTGCGCAGCGGCGTGCCGTATTTGGCCACGGTCTGCCGCCAGGCCAGGGCCAGCACTTGTTCGAGAATCGCCTCGGCCAGCCAGGTCAGGTAATCGCTGACTTTCATCAACGGCAGGCTGCCGGCGATTTCCGACGCGGCGACGCGCAAGCGGTGCGCCAGTTTGAAATGGCGCAGGGCTTCCATCTGTTGCTCGAGGTCGTCCTCGGGAATTCGTGTCAGCCGCTCGCGCAACTCGGCCGCCAGTTCCGGCGCCAGCGGCGGCTTGAACAGCCGGCCTTCGTTGAGCAATTCGTCGAGCAGCAGCGGGAAGCGCGTGATCTGCTCGGCAATCCACGGGCTCGCCGCACACAAGGTCAGCAGGCGGCGTAGCGCACCGGGGTTTTCCGTGAGCAACACCAGATACGCCGAACGCCGCGCCACCGCTTCCACCAGTGGCAGCACGCGCTCGAGCACCAGATCGGGATTGTCATGCTCCACCGCTTGCGCAAGCAGTCGCGGAATAAAAGCATCGAGACGCTCGCGCCCCAGCCGCTGCATCGCGCGCAATTGCGGACTGCCGCGCAAACCGGCCAGCGCCTTCAGGGCCTTGCCGGCATCGACGAAACCGCCCTCCTGCAACTGTCGGCAAGCGGCCTCTTCGTCCTGTTCTTCCTCCCACAGCGGCAGCCACTCACCACCGACTACCACTTCGCTTTCGCTGCCCTCTTCTTCGTCGGGATCGGCGATCACCTGGGCGAAATGCCAGGCCACGCGCCCGCGCCAGTACATCAGCTGTTCGTGGAACGCCGACCAATCGGCGAAGCCCAGCATGAAGGCGATCCGCGCTTGATCCTGGGCGCTGTCCGGCAGCATCTGCGTCTGGCGGTCGGCAATCGCTTGAATGGCATGTTCGGTGTAACGCAGAAACTCGTAACCCTCGCGCAATTCGCTGACCACCGCCGGCGGCAGATAGCCCTGCCCTTCCAGCGTGCTCAGCACCTTTAATAGAGGACGCTGTTGCAGGCTCAGGTCGCGGCCACCGTGGATCAGCTGAAAGGCCTGAGCGATGAATTCGACTTCGCGGATGCCGCCGGAGCCGAGCTTGATGTTGTCGGCCATGCCCTTGCGCCGCACTTCCTGCTGGATCAACTGCTTCATGGTGCGCAGCGCTTCGATCGCCGAGAAGTCCAGATAGCGCCGATAAACGAACGGCCGCAGCATATCGAGCAACTGCGCGCCGGCGACCTGATCGCCAGCCACCACCCGCGCCTTGATCATCGCGTAGCGTTCCCAGTCGCGGCCCTGATCCTGGTAATACTGCTCCAGCGCGTTGAAGCTCAGCACCAGCGCGCCGGACGATCCGTATGGACGCAGGCGCATGTCGACGCGGAAAACAAAACCGTCGACGGTCATCGGATCTAGCGCCTTGATCAGACGCTGGCCGAGGCGGATGAAGAACTCCTGATTATCCAGCGAGCGTTTCACGCCGACGGTTTCGCCGCCCTCGGGGTAGGCGAAGATCAGGTCGATGTCGGAAGACAGATTCAGCTCGACCGCGCCGAGCTTGCCCATGCCGAGGATGACCATCTGCTGCGGCTCACCGCTGCGCCGCCCGGTCGGCGTGCCGAATTGCTCGCAATGGCGGCTGTACAGCCATTGATAAGCCTGATCGATGGTGGCATCGGCCATGTCCGAAAGGTCACGGCAGGTCTGCACCAGATCGGCCTGACGGGTCAGGTCGCGCCAGATGATCCGCACCTGATGCCGAGCACGCTGGCGGCGCAGGGCACGGCCGAGCTCGTCTTCGTTCTGCACGGTGTTCACAGCGGCGGCGATCTGTGCGCACAGTTCGCCGGGCGCGAACGCCCGATCAAGTTCGCCGGACGCCACCAGCGACAGCAACATCAAAGGGTCACGAATGCTCTGTTCAATAACAAACTCGCTCGCGGCGGTAACGCGGGCGAACTGCACCCAGCGTTCAGGCGACCAATTCGACAAGCCATGATCGTCCTCAAGGGCGGCGACGGACGTACGGAACGACTGCTCGGATCGGCTGACCAACGGCAGGAGAATGGCGGGCAGATCGGCAAGCACGGGCAGGGTCATGGTCTATCCTTGATCGGCGTAATAAGGGCCGCTTGTAGTGAATGATGAAAACCCGCTACGTGAAGGACTGTCGAACAAAAGTTAGAAATAGCTGAAATTTCTTCTTCTTTGGCATCCAGCATCAAACTTTCACCTTATTCGGATGGAAATCGACCCGCCTTAACGATTATTCTCACAACGCAGTCGGAGGCCACAAGCCTTTCATCTGTAGTTTTACTACTCGTCTATACATTCGAAAGGCTGAAATGCCGGAAGATTTGTAGTAAAACTACACGCCGCCGGAACAACCTGTCGGCAATCCAAGAATTTTAAATCGTCTGCCCACAAGGCCAGTCGCAAACTCAGGCAACCGATTCTGGAAGCCTTTCCGCCCTGGAGCAAGCCATGCAAGACCTCGATCCCGTCGAAACCCAGGAATGGCTGGACGCCCTGGAATCGGTTCTCGACAAAGAAGGCGAAGACCGTGCTCACTATCTGATGACCCGTATGGGCGAACTCGCGACCCGCAGCGGCTCGCAGCTCCCTTACGCGATCACCACGCCTTACCGCAACACGATCCCCGTTACCCACGAAGCACGCATGCCTGGCGACCTGTTCATGGAACGCCGCATTCGCTCGCTGGTACGCTGGAACGCGATGGCCATGGTAATGCGCACGAACCTGCGAGATTCGGACCTGGGTGGTCACATCTCCAGCTTCGCTTCCAGTGCGACCCTGTATGACATCGGCTTCAACTATTTCTTCCAGGCCCCGACCGACGAACACGGCGGCGACCTGATCTACTTCCAGGGCCACACCTCGCCAGGCGTTTACGCCCGTGCATTCATGGAAGGCCGCATCACCGAAGACCAGATGAACAACTTCCGTCAGGAAGTCGATGGTCAAGGCCTGTCGTCCTATCCGCACCCTTGGCTGATGCCTGACTTCTGGCAGTTCCCGACCGTATCGATGGGTCTGGGTCCGATCCAGGCGATCTACCAGGCGCGCTTCATGAAGTACCTGGAACACCGCGGTTTCATCCAGCCGGGCAAACAGAAAGTCTGGTGCTTCCTGGGCGACGGCGAGTGCGACGAGCCGGAATCCCTGGGCGCGATCTCCCTGGCCGGCCGCGAGAAGCTGGACAACCTGATCTTCGTCATCAACTGCAACCTGCAGCGCCTCGACGGCCCGGTTCGCGGCAACGGCAAGATCATCCAGGAACTCGAAGGCGTGTTCCGCGGCGCTCAGTGGAACGTGACCAAAGTCATCTGGGGCCGTTTCTGGGACCCGCTGCTGGCCAAGGATGTCGACGGCATCCTGCAACGTCGCATGGACGAAGTCATCGACGGCGAGTACCAGAACTACAAAGCCAAAGACGGCGCGTTCGTTCGCGAGCACTTCTTCAACACGCCTGAACTCAAGGCGATGGTTGCCGATCTGTCCGACGACGAGATCTGGAAACTCAACCGTGGCGGCCACGACCCGTACAAGGTCTACGCGGCGTACCACGAAGCGGTCAACCACAAGGAACAACCGACCGTCATCCTCGCCAAGACCATCAAGGGTTATGGCACCGGTGCCGGCGAAGCGAAGAACACCGCGCACAACACCAAGAAGGTCGACGTCGACAGCCTGAAGCTGTTCCGCGACCGCTTCGACATCCCGGTCAAGGACGAAGAACTGGAGCATCTGCCGTTCTTCAAGCCAGAGCCAAACAGCGCCGAAGCCCGCTACCTCGCCGAGCGCCGTGCCGCACTGGGCGGTTTCGTGCCGCAGCGCCGTGCGCAGAGCTTCAGCGTACCGACCCCGGATCTGGACACCCTCAAAGCCATCCTCGATGGCTCGGGCGACCGTGAAATTTCCACCACCATGGCTTTCGTGCGGATCCTCGCGCAACTGGTCAAGGACAAGGAAATCGGCCCGCGCATCGTTCCGATCATCCCGGACGAAGCCCGTACCTTCGGTATGGAAGGCATGTTCCGTCAGCTGGGTATCTACTCCTCCGTCGGCCAACTCTACGAGCCAGTCGATAAAGACCAGGTGATGTTCTACAAGGAAGACCAGAAAGGTCAGATCCTTGAGGAAGGCATCAACGAAGCAGGCGCCATGAGCTCGTTCATCGCTGCCGGTACTTCGTACTCCAGCCACAACCAGCCGATGCTGCCGTTCTACATCTTCTACTCGATGTTCGGCTTCCAGCGCATCGGCGATCTGGCCTGGGCTGCCGGCGACAGCCGTACCCGTGGCTTCCTGATCGGGGGCACCGCTGGCCGTACCACCCTGAACGGTGAAGGTCTGCAGCACGAAGACGGTCACAGCCACTTGCTGGCCGCGACTATCCCGAACTGCCGCACCTACGATCCGACCTACGGCTACGAGCTGGCGGTGATCATTCAGGACGGCATGAAGAAGATGACCGAAGAGCAACAGGACATCTTCTACTACATCACCGTGATGAACGAGTCGTACCAGCAGCCAGCCATGCCGGCCGGTGCCGAAGAAGGCATCAAGAAAGGCATGTACCTGCTTGAGGAAGACACTCGCGATGCGGCGCACCACGTTCAGCTGATGGGCTCCGGCACCATCCTGCGCGAAGTGCGTGAAGCGGCGAAGATCCTGCGTGAAGAGTTCAACATCGGCGCTGACGTGTGGAGCGTTACCAGCTTCAACGAACTGCGTCGCGACGGCCTCGCTGTAGAGCGCAGCAACCGTCTCAAGCCTGGCCAGAAGCCTAAGCTGAGCTACGTCGAAGAGTGCCTGAACGGCCGTAAAGGTCCGGTCATTGCTTCTACCGACTACATGAAGCTGTTCGCCGAGCAGATCCGTCAGTGGGTACCGTCCAAGGAATTCAAAGTCCTGGGCACCGACGGTTTCGGCCGCAGCGACAGCCGCAAGAAACTGCGTCATTTCTTCGAAGTCGACCGTCATTTCGTGGTGTTGGCAGCCCTGGAAGCACTGGCTGACCGTGGTGATATCGAACCTAAGGTTGTGGCCGAAGCCATCGCCAAGTTCGGCATCGACCCGGAAAAACGCAACCCACTGGACTGCTGAGGAGACATTTTGTGAGCGAACTCATTCGCGTACCTGACATCGGCAGCGGTGAAGGTGAAGTAATTGAACTGTTTGTGAAGGTCGGCGACCGCATCGAAGCCGACCAGAGCATCCTGACCCTGGAATCGGACAAGGCCAGCATGGAAGTGCCGGCCCCGAAAGCCGGCGTCATCAAGAGCCTGAAAGTAAAGCTGGGCGACCGTCTGAAAGAAGGCGACGAACTGCTTGAGCTGGAAGTCGAGGGCGCCGCTGAAGCGGCCCCTGCACCTGCCGCCGCACCTGCTGCGAAAGCCGAGGAGAAACCGGCTGCCGCCCCTGCTGCTGCCGCTCCTGCCGCTGCTCCTGCTGCTGCCTCGGTACAGCAAGTGCACGTGCCGGACATCGGTTCGTCGGGCAAGGCGCAGATCATCGAGATTCAGGTCAAGGTCGGCGACAGCGTCGAAGCTGATCAATCGCTGATCACCCTGGAATCCGACAAGGCCAGCATGGAAATCCCGTCGCCTGCCGCTGGCGTGGTCAAGGCCATCAGCGTCAAGCTCAACGACGAAGTCGGCACTGGCGACCTGATTCTGGATCTGGAAGTGGCGGGTGCTGCGGCCCCTGCTGCTGCCGCTCCGGCTCAGGCTGCTGCGCCTGCTGTTGCCGCTGCGCCAGCCCCGGCGGCGGCTCCGGTGGCACCGGCCGCTGACACTGTTCAGGACATCCATGTCCCGGACATCGGTTCGGCTGGCAAAGCCAAGATCATCGAAGTGCTGGTCAAGGCGGGCGACACGGTCGAAGCCGACCAGTCGCTGATCACTCTGGAATCCGACAAGGCGAGCATGGAAATTCCATCGCCTGCCGCTGGCGTGGTCGAAAGCGTTTCGATCAAGCTGGATGACGAAGTCGGTACCGGCGACCTGATCCTCAAGCTGAAAGTCAAAGGCGCGGCACCTGCTGCTGCCCCGGCTGCGGCTGCTGCACCGAGCGCTCCGGCACCTGCCGCTGCTGCTCCGGCTGCCGCTGCACCTGCTGCCGCTCCAGCCGCCGCACCGGCCAAGCCGGGCGCGAAAGTGCATGCTGGCCCTGCCGTGCGTCAACTGGCTCGTGAGTTCGGCGTCGAGCTGAGCGCCGTTGGCGCCAGCGGTCCGCACGGTCGCATCCTCAAGGAAGACGTGCAGGTTTACGTCAAGGCGATGATGCAGAAGGCCAAGGAAGCACCGGCCGCTGCTGGCGGCGCTACCGGTGGCGCGGGCATCCCGCCGATCCCGGTGGTCGATTTCAGCCGTTTCGGCGAAATCGAAGAAGTGCCGATGACCCGCCTGATGCAGGTCGGCGCTGCCAACCTGCACCGCAGCTGGCTGAACGTGCCACACGTGACGCAATTCGACTCGGCGGACATCACCGAGCTGGAAACCTTCCGTGTTGCGCAGAAAGCCGTGGCCGAGAAGGCTGGCGTCAAGCTGACCATCCTGCCGCTGCTGCTCAAGACCTGCGCGCACCTGCTCAAGGAGCTGCCGGACTTCAACAGTTCGCTGGCACCAAGCGGCAAGGCGATCATCCGCAAGAAATACGTGAACATCGGCTTCGCCGTCGACACTCCGGATGGCCTGCTGGTGCCGGTGATCAAGAACGTCGATCAGAAGAGCCTGCTGCAACTGGCAGCCGAAGCGGCTTCGCTGGCTGAAAAAGCCCGCACCAAGAAGCTGTCCTCGGACGAGATGCAGGGCGCCTGCTTCACCATTTCCAGCCTCGGCCACATTGGCGGCACCGGCTTCACGCCGATCGTCAACGCGCCGGAAGTGGCGATCCTCGGTGTGTCCAAGGCAACCATCCAGCCAGTCTGGGACGGCAAAGCCTTCCAGCCGAAGCTGATGCTGCCACTGTCGCTGTCCTATGATCACCGTGTGATCAACGGCGCTGCAGCTGCACGCTTCACTCAGCGTCTGGGCAGTCTGTTGGGCGACATCCGCACCATCCTGCTGTAACTCAAACGGCCCTCCGGCAACGGGGGGCCGCTTGCTGCACCCTTTCGAGCGCCACACGCTCGTACCTCAACCCCGCCAGTCTGGCGGGGCTTTTTTTTGCCTGAATGAAATCGGCGGGCGTCTTTTTCCCACAACTATCGCTGACATCGGCCACAAACCCTGTCCACTTAGCGCCAATATTTTCCGCCGCTCGGCAACTAACCTCTGCTCTGGAAAGTTGCTTCAACGCGCTCCGATTATTTAACTCTTACTTCTCTGACTTTCGAACGGAATCGATCATGTTCAAACCGACCATAGGCCCCATTGTGGGCCACACCACAACTAACGAAGTGCGAATTTTCATTCGCGGTGAACAGCAGGACAGAAAACGTGTATTTGCCGGAGTCCGCGCCCGTAAAAGCGGTGCGGAGAAATGGTCGAACAGCGTATTTGCACTTTTGAATCCAGCCAATGATATGTCGGGTGTGCTCGTATTACAGGATCTGGATGCCGATTGTGAATATGAATACCAGGCTGGCTGGTTAAGCCCGATGAATCCAGTGCACACCGTCGACACCGTGGTGGAGTTTCCACTGCAATGGCCACGGCAGCTCTATCGCTTTCGCACCCGCACTGCGCAAGCGAGGCAGCCTCGAGGCTTTATTGTCGGTTCTTGCCGTTATCTGCGGATCACCGCTGGCATCGCCTCCTTGCCGCAGCTGGGCGACCGCATCTTTGGCTCGATCAATCAGCTCGTCGAGCAAAGTCATTTACCGGTCAGTGCGGTGATCATGACCGGCGATCAAGTTTATGTAGATGACTTGAATATCATTGCACCGGATCGCGCAGCCAAGGACATTCTGAAAAAGTACCGAACGGCATTCTCGCAACCGAATATTCAAAGACTGATGTCCAATACATCGACTTACATGATGCTCGACGATCATGAAATCGAAGATAACTGGCCCGCCAATGCCAAAGCAGCAGACAAGGACTTGTATCGCAATGCCATGGCCGCTTATGAACTTTATCAAGCCAGCCACAGCCCGGTTTACGCATGTAATGGCAAGGGCCAGCTAGACCGGAATACCTTGAAGCATTACTGGTATCAGTTCGGCGACAGCGATATCGCCTGGTTCGTCACCGACAGTCGCACCCGGCGCAACCTGTCGAAGGATGACCGGCGCATTCTCGACGCTGAGCAGGAACAGGCGTTGCTTGACTGGCTGATCCACAGCCCGGCACGGGTGAAGTTCGTGGTGACCAGCGTGATGTTCTATCCCGATCGCAAGTTCAACGGTGACGATGCCTGGAAAGCCTTTCCCGAACAGCGCCTGCGCCTGCTGGAAACCATTCGCACCCATCGGATCAAGAACGTGGTGTTCGTTTCCGGCGACGTTCATGGTTCTCTGACCAGTCGCCTGTCTCACAGCGAGGACGCCGGATTCGAAGTGCACACCATCGTGTCCTCGCCGCTGCACAACAGCAAATTGCTGCCGTATGCCAGAGCCTCGACATTCATCCTCAATCAACCGCTGGTGCGCACGGCGGCCGGGGATTATCGGCACGAGCTGACCAGTGCCGTAGTGAGTCAGGACAATTTTGCTCATGTGGTCGTTGAGGCTGATCAGATATTGGTCAATTACCATGACCGCGATGGCAAGCAGCTGCAGTCGATCAGTATGAAATTGCGTTGAAACACCCAAAGATCGCAGCCTTCGGCAGCTCCTACATGGCTACGTGGCGCCTGCAAGAGTTGTTCAAGGCTGCGATCTTCTGCTCATTTCAGTTGTGCACTGGAGAAATGTTCACTGCAGCCGACATATTCTTATAGCACTTGGCCTTCATCTCTCTTGTCAGTCGGTGCCGCAATGATGCAACCTTGCCGCAGCCAACAGACAAGAGGGCGAGAGCCCGGCGCATTCAGCATATTTCCAAGCGAGTTCCATTCATGAAGAGCCAACCCGATGCCGCCAGCCGTACGGCGGCCGAGGTAGTGACGCAGTTGCCTGTGCCCTCGCGGCTCGGCATGCTGCGTTTCGAGCGCTTGAATGAAGCCAGTTGGGCGATGTTGTTCCTCGACCCAAACTGTGAACGCCAGTTCGGCCAGCCCGCCGTCGAGCTCTGCGCGCTGGTCGGCTCGCCCTACGCCAGCCTGATGGAGCCGGAAGCGCGCTATCAACTGCATGACGCAATCCAGCAGCAACTAAGCAAAAGCGCGCATTACGTGGTGCGCTACACCCTGCACACCGCCGCCGGCGCGTTGAATATCCTCGAATTGGGTGAAGCCTACAAACAGCACAACCGGCATTTGCTGCGCGGCTACCTGCTGGCCGTCGACGAGGTGTTCGACCAAGCCCAGGCGCTGCCTTCGGTGGATCTGGAAACCCAGAACTCGCGCCTGCAAATCGCCCTTGAGCTGAACCAGCGTGCCCAACAGGAACAACTGCAGCATCTGGAGCGCGTGCGCGCCCAGCAGGATCTGATTCTGTTGCTCGCCCGCCAGCGCTACAGCACGCACAACTCGCTGCAGGAAGCCGCCGAACTGATCACCCGCTGCGCCTGCGATATCTACGAAATCGACTGCGCCAGCCTGTGGAACCTCGACGGTCAGCGCTTGCTGCCGATCTCCGCCTACCATCGTGCGACCCAGGAATACATCCTGCCGGAGCCGATCGATATCAGCGGCTTCCCCGACTACATGGAAGCGCTGCACAGCAGCCGCGCCATCGACGCAAACAATGCCATGCATGACCCGCGCACCCGCGAGATGGCCGAGGCGATGCGTCCGCGTGACGTCAATGCCATGCTCGACGCCAGCATCCGCGTCGACGGCCAGGTGGTCGGCGTGTTGTGCCTGGAACAGACCGGCGTCACTCGCGCCTGGCAGTCCGACGAAATCGCCTTTGCCGGCGAACTGGCCGACCAGTTCGCGCAGGTGATCAACAATCACAACCGGCGCACCGCCACCAGCGCCCTGCACCTGTTTCAACGCGCGGTCGAGCAGAGCGCCAACGCCTTTTTGCTGGTTAACTGCGACGGCGTGGTCGAGTACGTCAACCCGAGCTTCACCGCTATCACCCAGTACACCACCGAAGAAGTCCACGGTCAGCGCCTGTCGGAATTGCCGGCGCTGGAAAACCTCAGCGAACTGCTGTTCGACGCGCCCTCGGCGCTGGCCCAGAGCAACAGCTGGCAGGGCGAATTCAAAAGCCGCCGCAAGAATCTCGAACCGTACTGGGGCCAGCTGTCGATCTCCAAGGTCTACGGCGACAACCGAGAGCTGACGCATTACATCGGCATCTACGAAGACATCACCCAGACCAAACTCGCGCAGCAACGTATCGAGCGCCTGGCCTACACCGACAACCTGACCAACCTCGGCAATCGTCCGGCATTTATCCGCAATCTCGACGAGCGTTTCGCCCGCGACAGCGATACGCCGATCAGCCTGTTGCTGGTGGACATCGACAACTTCAAGCGGATCAACGACAGCCTCGGCCACCAGACCGGCGACAAACTGTTGATCAGCCTCGCCCGGCGCCTGCGCAACAGCCTCAGCCCGAGTGGCAGTCTGGCGCGTTTTGCCAGTAACGAATTCGCCGTGTTGCTCGACGACACCGATCTTGAGGCCGGGCAGCAGATTGCCAGTCAGTTGCTGATGACCCTCGACAAGCCGATGTTCGTCGACAACCAGTTGATCAGCGTGACCGGCTCCGTGGGCCTGGCCTGCGCGCCGCTGCACGGGCGCGATCCGCAAACCCTGATGCGCAACGCCGGTCTGGCACTGCACAAGGCCAAGGCCAACGGTAAACACCAGTTGCAGGTATTCACTGAAGCGCTGAACGCCGAAGCCAGTTACAAACTGTTCGTCGAGAACAACCTGCGCCGCGCCCTGACCCAGAACGAGCTGGACGTGTTCTACCAGCCGAAACTGTGCCTGCGCAGCGGTCGCCTGCTGGGGATGGAAGCGCTGTTGCGCTGGAACCACCCGGAGCGCGGCATGATTCGCCCGGACCAGTTCATCAGCGTCGCCGAGGAAACCGGCCTGATCATTCCGATCGGCAAGTGGATCGCCCGTCAGGCGTGTCGCATGAGCAAATCCCTGACCGCTGCCGGCCTGGGCAATCTGCAGGTGGCAATCAATCTGTCACCGAAACAGTTCTCCGATCCGGATCTGGTCGCCTCGATCGCCAACATCCTCAAGGAAGAAGCGCTGCCGGCCAGTCTGCTCGAACTGGAGCTGACCGAAGGCCTGCTGCTGGAAGCCACCGAAGACACGCACTTGCAACTCGACCAGCTCAAGCGCCTCGGGTTGACGCTAGCCATGGATGACTTCGGCACCGGGTATTCATCGCTGAGTTATTTGAAGAAATTCCCGATCGACATCATCAAGATCGATCGCAGCTTCATCCATGAAATCCCCGACAACCAGGACGACATGGAAATCACCTCCGCCGTGATCGCCATGGCCCACAACCTGAAACTCAAAGTTGTCGCCGAAGGCATCGAAACCGCCGAGCAACTGGCGTTCCTGCGTCGGCATCGTTGCGACGTCGGCCAGGGTTATCTGTTCGACCGACCGATTCCGGGTGATGAACTGATCAAAGCGCTCAAGCGCTATCCCCGTGGGCCGCTTTGCCTCTAACGCCTGCCTCTATGAAGATCCCTTGTGGGAGCGAGCCTGCTCGCGAAGGCGATAAAACCGTCGACATCTTCGTCGCCTGACACACCGCTTTCGCGAGCAGGCTCGCTCCCACAGTTTTGATAGTGCGAATTCCGGCATCATTCGGCACACTGGCGGTCTGACTTTTTACCTCCAACCTGACTGAGAGGAACGCTCATGGTTCTGCGCTCGGAAATTCTGGTGAACAAAAACGTGCTTCCAACCAAAGAACAAGCCCTGCCCGGCCGCGAAACCCCGATGACCCTGCCGGAAAAACACTTCGTCTTCGAAGACACTCCGCTGCTCGGTCCATTCTTTCAGGACGTCGATTTTGCGATCTTCGGTCTCGGTTGCTTCTGGGGCGCGGAACGACGCTTCTGGCAGCGCGAAGGCGTGGTCAGCACCGTGGTCGGTTATGCCGGTGGCTTCACGCCGAACCCGACGTACGAAGAAGTCTGCTCGGGCCTGACCGGCCACGCCGAAGTGGTATTGGTGGTGTATGACAAGGCCAAAGTCAGCTACGAAGAACTGCTGGCGATGTTCTGGGAACTGCACAACCCGACTCAGGGCATGCGTCAGGGCAACGACATCGGCAGTCAGTACCGCTCGGTGATCTATGCGACCACCCCGGAGCAACTGGATGCAGCGCTAAAAAGCAAAGACGTGTATCAGGCGGAACTGGCCAAGGCCGGTCTGGGTGAAATCAGCACCGAGATCGACCAGGCCCCAACCGTGTACTTTGCCGAGGCGTATCACCAGCAGTATCTGGCGAAGAACCCTGAAGGTTACTGCGGGATTGGCGGCACCGGCGTGTGTATGCCACCAAGCCTCGCGGGTAACTGACCCTTAAAAGCAAAAGATCGCAGCCTTCGGCAGCTCCTACAGGGAAACGCATTTCAACTGTAGGAGCTGCCGAAGGCTGCGATTTTTTGATCTTGCTATTGATCAGCTCTCGGCAATCAGCCAATCCATCTGCCAGCCACCCTGGGTCTGGCCCAATTTCTTGGACAGCCACGGCAGCAACTCACGCAATTCTTCCTCCAGCCCCCACGGCGGATTGGCAATCGCCATGCCCGAACCGTTCAGGCTGTTCGGCGTGTCCAGTGGATGCACGAGCAACTCCACACGCAGCAACTTCGGCGCACCCGTGCCCGCCAGGTCCTGATAGAAACGCCGCAATGCACGCTGATCCTTGACCGGATACCAGATCGCCGCGACGGTCTGGCGCATGCGGCCGATGGCTTCTTTCATCGACGCCGCGCAACGCTGCATCTCGTCGAGTTGCTCGAACGGCGGATCGATCAGCATCACCGCGCGCTTTTCCTGCACCGGCAACATCGCCCGCGCCACATGCCAGCCCTCGCCCAGATGGACTTTCACTCGACGATCGCCGGCCATGTTGTCCTTGAGCAACACACCGTCTTCCGGGTGCTTCTCGTTGAGCATCACCCGATCCTGCGGCCGCGTCAGGCGCCGCGCCAGCTCCGGCGAACCCGGGTAATAGCGCAACTGGCCATCCGGGTTCATCTCGTGCAGCACCTTCATATAGTCGGCAGTCAGCGCCGGCAGGTCCGGCTGATCCCACAACCGCGCAATGCCTTCCAGGTACTCGCCGGTGCGATTGGCCTGATCGCCCTGCAAGTCATACAGACCGATGCCGGCGTGCGTGTCGAGATAGGCAAACGGCTGCTCCTTGCGCGACATCAGAGCGATGAGGCGTGTCAAGGTCAGGTGTTTGAACACATCGGCGTGATTGCCGGCATGGAAGGCGTGACGATAATTCATGGCTGCTCCTGCGAAGGGCGCAAAGTTTACCTTTTACCGGGCGGCAAGTCAGGGGTTCGCAGCCGAGTGGGCCTCAACATCAAAAGATCGCAGCCTTTGGCAGCTCCACGGGATAGGCGCTCACTCTGCCGGAGGCTGCGATCCTCTGATCTTCAGGCGGGCAAGCTGCGCAGGCGCTTGCCGATGACGTCCAGCACATCACAGCCATCCCGCAATGGAATCGCGCACAGCAGGGCGAAGTCGCTGAGGATCACGGAGTCGCATTCGATCGAGCCGCGCATGCACATGTTTTCCAGGACCTGGACCACGGCGCGGATGCGGTGGTTGGCAGCGTCCATGAGGATATCGAGGGGCACATGGGTGTCGACGAACAGGCTGGGCATGTCGCTGCAATTGCCGGTGAGGGCCATGAAGCGGTTGTCGGGGTGAGGCGTGATTTTCTTGTAGGGCGGATCATGTTTTGTCGTTGTCATTCTTGGCATCCCTGAAGTTCTGAGTGGAGCCGCCATTGACCTTCCTACGGGTTTGGGTGGCAGCCATGTGCGGGAGTAGGAACTGAGAACTCCAAATCAGCCACGTCGAAACGTGTCCCGCACAAAGCCGCCGTCAACTTGTCATGAATACGCTTTGACCCTTGTATTCAGCCTGCGGCAGTTATGCACTTCAGAGTTCGGGATCCTACCCCCTGCCACCGCTCTCGCAGTGACAACGAAAAGACTATCCCTGCAACCCACCACGCACCAGTTCATGAAAACCGCCGCGATTCGAAGGAAACGTCCGAAGCGTTTGCCCCGAAATTTCACTCTGCCTCTGCCAGCAAAAACTCCAGAAGGGCCGATCGTGACGAATCTTCCGACATCGATAATTTGAAAAACTGCCCGACCTTGCAGCGCAGCACCGCTTCGGGAAACGCCTCGAACACCGCCGGCTGCTCCTCGTTCAGCCATTGCAGAACATTGGCGACGCGTACGCTCTCATCAGTCTGCGCCAACACTGATTTCGGCACGTTCCACCACGGAAAGATTCGCCCCGAAACCAGCGCACGGCCCCCGATTTCAAAGGCTTGGCCATTGATCAACCCTCGCGAAATTACCGGTAGCAACTCTGCGGGATTCACCTCGTCAGACTGCAAAAGAGGCAACAGATACCGACCATCCCAAAAGCGAAAAAAAACCGCTTTACCGTCCGGCATCAGCACTTGAGTCAGGCTGCGGAAATGTTCGACCAGCACGTCAAGATCCGCCGAAGACACCGCCAGCCACCCCCAGTCCCGGGAGTCGGTTTCCATCACCCAGCGTAAAAACTCACTGTCTGCAGCGACAATTCCCACATAGGGCATCACCGCGTCCCACTCGGCATAAATGGTCTCGGCCCAGACCGGAATCGCCGTGCCCTGCCAGGCTTTGAAAGCATCGGCATCGCTGGCGCGGCTGAAAATTGCGAACAATTGCTCCGACGCGTGCAGCGGCTGCCGCGCCAGCCAATTTTCGGGGGTCAGTACTTCAGGCTGCACAAACACCGTCCTTGCACCGCTCACACTCTTCGCAAAAAGGCGCATCACCTTTGAGACTCATGATCTGTGCGGCGGTGAGAACCGCCGCCGGCGCAGCGACCAGTTTCTCCGGCAACCCCGGCACCACCGGCGCAGCGCTGGTCGCCGCCATCGGCGCGCCACCCACAACAATCGGCACGCTGCTGAAAATTCCGCCGGGGCCGATGTTGATCCACTGTCCGCCGGCCTGAATCGTCGCGCTCGCGCCGCCATCAATGACCACTTGCTGGCCTGCGCTGATATGGATCTGCGCCGAGGCGCTGGTGGCCTGGCTGTTCACCCGAACCTGCTGATCGCCAAGCACGGACAAATGGTCATCCTGCCTGACCTCGGTCTGACGCTGGCCGTGGGTGATGCGCTGCTCGTCGGACTTGAGTTCATGCCGGGCAGTGCCGGTGACCACCACGCTGCGCTGGTTGTCGACCTGCAGCTGCTGGTCATTGAGCACGTGCTGGGTCCAGTTGCGCTGGGCACGCAGGTAGATTTCCTCGGCACCTTTTTTGTCCTCGATGCGCAGTTCGTTATAACCACCACCGCCGGGGCTGCTCTGGCTGCGGAAAATGCTGCGGGTCTTGTCCGCTGGCAAGTCCAGCGGGATCGGTGTCGCGGCGTTGGGCAGGCAACCCATGACCAGCGGCTTGTCGGCATCGCCATCAATGAAGCCGACGAGCACTTCCATACCGACGCGCGGAATCAACACGCTGCCGTAGTGATCGTGAGCCCAACCGGTCGCGACGCGCAGCCAGCAACTGGAGTGCTCGTTGAGTTCGCCATCACGATCCCAGGCCAGTTGCACTTTGACCCGGCCATATTCATCGCAATGGATTTCCAGGTCTTTCGGGCCGGTGACCACCGCAGGTTGGTAACCGGACATGCGCGGTTTTTCCGGGCACAGTGCCGGACGAAAGACCACGTCCCACGGCGTGGCGACGAAAGTATTGCGGTAACCCTGAAAGGATTCGCCATCACTGGTCACCGATTCCTCAAGCACCTGTGGCTGGCGGCCGCGATGTTCAACGGCGGTGAGCAACCACAGATCATTCCAGTCGCAGCGCGGATGCTCGGTGAGGTGCAGGAAATGCCCGCAGACCAGTGAGGATTCGTCGCTGCTGCCCTCGGCCTGGCGGTAATCGGCGACGTGCCTTTCAAGCGCGCGGCGCGTCAGGTGTTTGCCGGTTTCGCGATCATTGAATTGGCCAGGGAAGTGATAGTCCTCCAGCACCGGACGCTGCTCGCCGTCGCTGCGACTTTCCAGAGACAGCCGTGGCTTTTCGAAGTTGTAGTCACGCCGGGTGACGACGCTGGTGCGGGTTTCCACGCGCACATTGAAACGTTGAATCGCCGGCGCCCCCGCCGACATGCCGCTGCCCGGCAAATACAGCGTTGGCGCGGGCAGCTTGGGGAACACGGTCTGGTCGTCGCCGAATACCAGCAAATGGCCTTCGGGGCTGTGTTGAAAGTGGTAATGAATGCCGACTTCGGCACACAGGCGCTGGATAAAGGCCAGATCGCTTTCGGCGTATTGCACGCAGTACTCGCGCTCCGGGTATTCGCTGCCCAGGCGAAATTCAAAGGCATCGCGCAGGATCGAATGGTCCTTGAGGATCTGCGTGATGATCTGCGGCACGCTCTGATGCTGAAAAATACGCTGGTTGATGCGATGCCCCAGATACGTCAGACGCGGGACAAGGCTGAGGTGATAGCGTGTCAGACGTTTCCCGGAATCGCCCTGCCCGACCTGATAGATCTGACCATGAATACCGCAACCCTGAGCATCGAAACTCAGAAACGCCTGACCATGCAGCAGGCTTTCCAGATCCAGGTCCGGCCGCTCGCTGACCAGTTCCAGCTCGAAGCGAAAGGGTTGGCTGATGGCTTCCCTGCCCGTGAACTCAAGGATCTTGAGGTCATGCCGGGCGCCTTCGAGTGTCAACGTGAAACGCGGTTGATTGGCAGGCGCGAACATCCGATGTCTCTCTGCAGTGTGAGGGCGGGCGATTCTGCATGAGGGGCAAGGGGTGCCGAGCAGGTGACGGGAAATTCAGATTTGCCCTACGTGGTTTGCTGAAACGACCTTGTTAATTCGGCCGTTCGACTACAGACAATTCAATCAAACCTGCCACCCACCCTGTGGGAGCGAGCCTGCTCGCGAAAGCGGCATGTCAGTCGATACATTCATTGAATGATCAATCGCGTTCGCGAGCAGGCTCGCTCCCACAATGGATTTCCACAGGATTCGAGAAATCACAGGCACAAAAAAACGGCCCGCTTCCTGTAGGAAACGGGCCGTTTTCATGTGAGCCGAAGCTCAGTCCATCACTTGTTCAGATGGAAGTCTTTTTCCGCTGCCTCGAAACGCTCAACCATGCCGCGAGTCGGCTCACCCGCCTTGCTGACAAAGTAGATGGCCAGGCTGGCGAAGATGAAGCCCGGAATGATTTCGTACAGACCCAGCAGTTCGAAATGCTTCCAGACCACCACGGTGATCGCGCCGACCAGAATACCGGCCAGTGCGCCGTTGCGGGTCATGCCTTTCCAGACCACCGAGATCAGCACCACCGGACCGAACGCAGCACCGAAACCGGCCCAGGCGTAGGACACCAGGCCCAGTACGCGGTTTTCCGGGTTGGCAGCCAATGCGATAGCGATCAGGGCTACCAGCAGCACCATGGCACGACCGACCCAGACCAGCTCCAGTTGCGAAGCGGACTTGCGCAGGAAGGCTTTATAGAAGTCTTCGGTCAGGGCGCTCGAGCACACCAGCAACTGGCAGCTCAGGGTGCTCATTACCGCAGCCAGAATGGCCGACAGCAGCACACCGGCAACCCACGGATTGAAGAGGATTTTCGCCAGCTCGATGAACACGCGTTCCGGGTTCTCGGTGACAGGACCGGCTACTTCAGGGTGCGCCGAGAAGTAAGCGATACCGAAGAAGCCCACCGCTACGGTGCCGCCCAGGCACAGGATCATCCAGGCCATGGAAATGCGACGCGCCTTGGCGATCGACTTGACCGAATCCGCCGCCATGAAACGCGCGAGGATGTGTGGCTGACCGAAGTAGCCCAGACCCCAGCCCATCAGCGAGATGATGCCGATGAAGGTGGTGCCTTTGAGCATGTCGAAGTTGCTCGGATCTTGCGCTTCGATGGCCAGGAACGTGGTATCAACGCCGCCAGTGGCCAGCAGAACGATGATCGGCGTAAGGATCAGCGCGAAGATCATCAGCGTGGCTTGTACGGTGTCGGTCCAGCTCACCGCGAGGAAACCGCCGATGAAGGTGTAGGCAATCGTCGCCGCCGCACCGGCCCACAACGCCGTTTCGTAGGTCATGCCGAACGTGCTTTCGAACAGACGGGCACCGGCGACGATGCCGGAAGCGCAGTAGATGGTGAAGAACACCAGAATCACGATCGCCGAGATGATCCGCAGCAAGCCGCTTTTATCTTCGAAACGGCTGGAAAAGTAGTCCGGCAGAGTCAGGGCATCGCCGTTGTGCTCGGTCTGCACACGCAGACGGCCGGCGACAAACAGCCAGTTCAGGTAGGCACCGACGATCAGGCCGATGGCGATCCAGCTTTCAGACAGACCGGACATGTAGATGGCGCCCGGCAGGCCCATCAGCAACCAGCCGCTCATGTCGGAGGCACCGGCAGACAGCGCGGTGACGACGCTGCCGAGGCTGCGACCACCGAGAATATAATCGGAAAGGTTGTTGGTGGAGCGATAGGCCATCAAGCCGATCAGCACCATTGCTGCGATGTAGATCACGAACGTGATCAGGGTTGGATTGCTTACGCTCATTGAGTTACGCCCTGGCTTTGTTTTTATGTAGCGGCGGTGGTGAACCGCTCGCAAACGACGACGTTTGGCAGACGATCCGGGATCCCGCGCATTTAAGACTGATGTTTCCCCAGGAAAGCCATCAGCCGATGCACCGGGTTATTCCCGGTTGCACCTTGGCGGCGAATGCTATGCAACAAAGCAAATAAGGTGCAACCAGTTTCGCGAGAATTAGTTGCACCCAGTCGGATTAATCGACGATCACCCCGTTTTTGCTCCCTTTTGTGGCAGTCATGGCTCTTTGCTAGAAGCAAAAGCACCAAGCAGGAGCAGCACTTTCGTACCAGAAATTATTTCCTGACGAGCTGCGTATTATTCCGGCAAAAAAAGGGTTGCACCCGGTTGCACCTCATTCAACGCACGGCTAATCTTGCGGCCAGCTGATGCCACGCAACTGTGGCAACCATGAGGATAAAAATATGGCTACCACCACCCTTGGGGTCAAACTCGATGACCCGACCCGCGAGCGCCTGAAGGCTGCCGCAACCTCGATTGATCGCACGCCGCACTGGCTGATCAAGCAGGCAATTTTCAATTACCTGGAAAAACTCGAGGGTGGTGCAACCCTGACCGAGTTGAACGGTTTGACCGCCAAAGACGCCGATGACGCAGGCGAAGTGCAGACCGATCACGCTCACCAATGCTTCCTCGAATTCGCTGAAAGCATCCTGCCGCAATCAGTGCTGCGTGCTTCGATCACCGCCGCCTACCGCCGTCCTGAGCCTGAAGTGGTGCCGATGCTGATCGAGCAGGCGCGCCTGCCGGCACCGATGGCCGAAGCCACCAACAAGCTCGCGGCGACCATCGCCGAAAAACTGCGTAACCAGAAAAGTGCCGGCGGTCGTGCCGGTATTGTTCAGGGCCTGCTGCAGGAGTTCTCCCTGTCGTCCCAGGAAGGCGTGGCGCTGATGTGCCTGGCCGAAGCGTTGCTGCGCATCCCGGACAAAGGCACCCGCGATGCGCTAATCCGCGACAAGATCAGCACCGGCAACTGGCATCCGCACCTGGGCAACAGCCCTTCGCTGTTCGTCAACGCTGCGACCTGGGGCCTGCTGCTGACTGGCAAACTGGTTTCCACCCACAACGAAGCCGGCCTGACCTCGTCGCTGAGCCGCATCATCGGCAAGAGCGGCGAGCCGATGATCCGCAAGGGCGTCGACATGGCCATGCGCCTGATGGGCGAGCAGTTCGTGACCGGCGAAACCATCGCCGAAGCGCTGGCCAATGCGAGCAAGTTCGAAGCCAAGGGCTTCCGTTACTCCTACGACATGCTCGGTGAAGCGGCACTCACTGAAGTCGACGCGCAGAAATACCTGGCGTCGTACGAACAAGCGATCCACTCGATCGGAAAAGCGTCACACGGCCGTGGGATTTATGAAGGCCCGGGCATTTCCATCAAGCTCTCTGCACTGCACCCGCGTTACAGCCGTGCGCAGTACGAGCGGGTGATGGACGAGCTGTACCCGCGCCTGCTGTCGCTGACCCTGCTGGCCAAGCAATACGACATCGGTCTGAACATCGACGCCGAAGAAGCCGACCGCCTCGAGTTGTCGCTGGATCTGCTCGAGCGCCTGTGCTTCGAGCCGCAACTGACTGGCTGGAACGGCATCGGTTTCGTTATCCAGGCTTACCAAAAGCGTTGCCCGTACGTGATCGACTACGTGATCGATCTGGCCCGCCGCAGCCGCCATCGCCTGATGATCCGCCTGGTAAAAGGCGCGTACTGGGACAGCGAAATCAAGCGCGCCCAGGTCGAGGGTCTGGAAGGCTATCCGGTCTACACCCGCAAGGTGTACACCGACGTTTCCTACATTGCTTGCGCACGCAAACTGCTGTCGGTGCCGGAAGCCATCTACCCGCAATTCGCCACGCACAACGCCCACACCCTGTCGGCGATCTACCACATCGCCGGTCAGAACTATTACCCGGGCCAGTACGAGTTCCAGTGCCTGCACGGCATGGGCGAACCGCTCTATGAACAGGTTGTAGGCAAGGTTGCCGAGGGCAAGCTGAACCGTCCGTGCCGCGTGTACGCACCGGTCGGCACTCACGAAACCCTGCTGGCTTACCTCGTACGTCGCTTGCTGGAAAACGGCGCGAACACTTCGTTCGTCAACCGCATCGCCGACCAGTCGATTTCGATTCAGGAACTGGTGGCCGATCCGGTGGCACAGATCGAGCAGATGGCCACCGTGGAAGGCGGTTTCGGCCTGCCGCACCCGCGCATTCCGCTGCCGCGTGACCTGTACGGTGCCGAGCGCGCCAACTCCAGCGGCATCGACATGGCCAACGAACATCGCCTGGCCTCGCTGTCCTGCGCCCTGCTCGCCACCGCGCACAACGACTGGAAAGCCGCGCCGATGCTCGGTTGCGCCTCCAGCAACGAAACGCCGGTCGCGGTGCTGAACCCGTCCGATCACCGCGATGTGGTCGGTCACGTCCAAGAAGCGACCGTCGAAGACGTCGACAACGCCATTCAATGCGCGCTGAACGCCGCGCCGATCTGGCAGGCCACGCCGCCGGCCGAACGTGCGGCGATCCTGGAACGTGCCGCTGACCTGATGGAAGGCGAGATCCAGCCGCTGATGGGCCTGTTGGCTCGCGAAGCCGGCAAGACCTTCGCCAACGCCATCGCCGAAGTCCGCGAAGCGGTCGACTTCCTGCGTTATTACGCAGTGCAGGCGCGCAACGACTTCAGCAATGACGCCCACCGCCCACTGGGTCCGGTGGTATGTATCAGCCCGTGGAACTTCCCGCTGGCAATCTTCAGCGGCCAGGTCGCTGCGGCATTGGCCGCCGGTAACCCGGTGCTGGCCAAACCGGCCGAGCAGACTCCGCTGGTTGCCGCTCAGGCTGTGCGCCTGATGCTCGAAGCCGGCATTCCGGAAGGCGTGCTGCAACTGCTGCCGGGTCGCGGTGAAACCGTCGGCGCCGGTCTGGTTGGCGATGAGCGCGTCAAAGGCGTGATGTTCACTGGTTCCACCGAAGTCGCGCGCTTGCTGCAACGCAACATCGCTGGCCGTCTCGACAGCCAGGGCCGTCCGATTCCGCTCATCGCCGAAACCGGTGGCCAGAACGCGATGATCGTCGACTCCTCGGCACTGACTGAACAAGTGGTGATCGACGTAGTGTCGTCGGCCTTCGACAGTGCCGGCCAGCGCTGCTCGGCGCTGCGGGTACTGTGCCTGCAGGAAGATTCCGCCGATCGCGTCATCGAAATGCTCAAAGGTGCCATGGCCGAAAGCCGTCTCGGCAACCCCGAGCGTCTGTCCGTGGACATCGGCCCGGTGATCGACGCCGAAGCCAAGGCTGGCATCGACAAGCACATCCAGGGCATGCGCGACAAAGGTCGCAATGTTTACCAGGTGGCGATTGCCGACAGCGAAGAGGTCAAGCGCGGCACCTTCGTCATGCCGACTCTGATCGAGCTGGAAAGCTTCGACGAACTGCAACGCGAAATCTTCGGCCCGGTACTGCACGTGGTGCGCTACAAGCGCAAAGAGCTGGATCAACTGATCGGCCAGATCAACGCCTCCGGTTACGGCCTGACACTGGGCGTGCACACGCGCATCGACGAGACCATCGCCAAGGTGATCGACAACGTCAACGCCGGTAACGTCTACGTCAACCGCAACATCGTCGGTGCCGTGGTCGGCGTGCAGCCATTCGGCGGCGAAGGCCTGTCGGGTACTGGCCCGAAAGCCGGTGGCCCGCTGTATCTGTATCGCCTGCTGTCGACGCGTCCTACTGACGCCATCGAACAATCCTTCGCTCGCGGTGACGCCATCGTCGCCCCGGACGTTCGTTTGCGCGATGCCATGAGCCAATCGTTGAACGCGTTGAAAGCCTGGGCCGACAACAACAAGTTCGCCGATCTGAGCACCCTGTGCGTGCAATACGCAGCGCAATCGCAGAGCGGCATCACCCGCGTGCTGGCTGGCCCGACCGGCGAGAAAAACAGCTACGCGATCCTGCCGCGCGAGCACGTGCTGTGCCTGGCGGAAGTTGAAGGTGATCTGCTGACGCAACTGGCGGCGGTGCTGGCGGTCGGTGGTTCGGCGGTGTGGCCAGAAACCGAGCTGAGCAAGGCCTTGTTCGCCCGTCTGCCGAAGGAAGTCCAGGCGCGGATCAAGCGCGTTGCCGACTGGAACAAGGACGAAGTGGTGTTCGATGCCGTGCTGCATCACGGCCACTCCGACCAGTTGCGCGGCGTCTGCCAGCAGATCGCCCAGCGTGGCGGCGCGATCGTTGGCGTTCAGGGCCTGTCTCAGGGCGAGACCAACATTGCCCTGGAGCGTCTGGTGATCGAACGGGCATTGAGCGTTAACACGGCTGCTGCTGGAGGCAATGCCAGTCTGATGACGATAGGTTAAGCAGCAGCGGCAAGTTGTAAGCTGCAAGCTGCAAGCTGCAAGTAGAAGCAAACTGCTCTTACTTGCAGCTTGAAGCTTGTGGCTTGTGCCGCCCCATCACCCTTATCTATCTTCCTTCCCCATTTTTATGGGCCTACCTAGACTGCGGCATACTTTCTTTAAGGTAGGCCGCCATGTCCGAGACGCTGCTCAGTTCCCGCAATCTGGCTTTCGAGCTGTACGAAGTCCTCGATGCCGAGGGCCTGACCCGGCGCGAGCGCTTTGCCGAGCACAATCGCGAGACCTTCGACGCCGCCATCGGCACCGCGCGCAACATCGCCGAAAAGTATTTCGCCCCGCACAACCGCAAGGGCGATGAAAACGAGCCGCGCTATGAAGATGGCCAGGCCATTCTGATTCCCGAAGTGAAACCGGCGGTGGATGCCTTTCTCGAGGCCGGATTTCTTAACGCCGCACGCAGTTTTGAAGCGGGCGGCATGCAATTGCCGACCCTGCTGTCGCAAGCCTGCTTCGCGCATTTTCAGTCCGCCAACGCAGCGTCGACCTCGTACCCGTTCCTGACCATGGGCGCGGCCAATCTGATCGAGAGCTTCGGCAGCGAAGAGCAGAAACAGCGCTTCCTGCAACCGATGATCGACGGACGTTTCTTCGGCACCATGGCCCTGACCGAGCCCCATGCCGGTTCGTCGCTGTCGGATATCCGCACCCGCGCCGAGCCTGCGTCCGATGGCACCTATCGCCTGAAGGGCAACAAGATTTTCATTTCCGGTGGCGATCACCCGCTGTCGGAAAACATCGTGCACATGGTTCTGGCCAAGCTGCCGGACGCCCCACCGGGGGTGAAAGGTATTTCGCTGTTCATCGTGCCGAAGTTTCTGGTCAACGACGACGGCAGCCTCGGCCAGCGCAACGACGTGCTGCTCGCCGGTTTGTTCCACAAGATGGGCTGGCGCGGCACCACATCGACGGCGCTGAACTTCGGCGATAACGGCGAGTGCGTCGGCTATCTGGTAGGCAAGCCACACTATGGCTTGAGCTACATGTTCCAGATGATGAACGAAGCGCGGATCGGCGTCGGCATGGGCGCGGTGATGCTCGGCTATGCCGGTTACCTGTATTCGCTGGAATATGCGCGTGAGCGTCCGCAGGGCCGGGTGCCGGACAGCAAGGATCCGACCACGGCGCCGGTGGCGATCATTCAGCACGCGGACGTCAGACGCATGTTGCTGACGCAGAAATCCTACGTCGAAGGTGCATTTGACCTCGGCCTGTATGCGGCGCGTTTGTTCGATGACACCACCACGCTGGAAACCGAAGCCGAACGCAAACAGGCTCATGAGCTGTTGGACCTGCTGACGCCGATCGTCAAATCCTGGCCATCGGAGTTCTGCCTCAAAGCCAACGAACTGGCGATCCAGATTCTTGGCGGCCACGGCTACACTCGTGAATACCCGGTGGAGCAGTACTACCGTGACAACCGCTTGAATCCGATCCACGAAGGCACCCACGGCATCCAGTCGCTGGATCTGCTCGGGCGCAAGCTGGCGCAGAACGGTGGCGCCGGGTTGAAGCAGTTGATCCGCCTGATCGCCACCACCGCTGAACGCGCTACAGCGTACGAATCACTGACCGCACTGCGCGAGCCGCTGGAAAAACTCGTTGCCCGCTTGCAAACCGTGACCATCGGCCTGCTCACCGATCTGGCCCAAGGCAAGGTCAAGAGCAGCCTGGCGAATTCGGCGTTGTACCTGAAGGTGTTCGGCCACGCGGTGATCGGCTGGCGCTGGCTGGAGCAGGCGATCCGCGCCGAGGAAGGCCTGGCCAAAGGCAATTCGGCGGATGTCGACTTCTATAAGGGCAAGTTGCAGGCGGCGCGGTATTTCCTGACATGGGAAGTGCCGGGTTGCCAGCATGAGCTGGACTTGCTGGAGGCGCGGGATGATACGTGTCTGGAGATGCGGGACGCGTGGTTCTAAAAGCAAAAGATCGCAGCCTTCGGCAGCTCCTACAGGAAACGCATTCCAATGTAGGAGCTGCCGAAGGCTGCGATCTTTTGATCTTGATCCTTTAGCTCAACTTGAACCCACCCATCTGCCGCGCCAGATCATCCGCCAGTTTCTGCAACATCTGGCAGTCTTCGCGACAAGCCCTGACCTCCCCCGCTGTCGCCCGTGCCAGATCGGAAATCCCCTGCACGTTGCGGTTGATCTCTTCAGTCACCGCCGACTGTTCTTCGGTCGCCGTCGCCACCTGATGGTTCATATCGCTGATGCGCTCGACCTGACCGGTGATCGCCGTCAGCGACGCACCGGTGCGCTGGCTCGATTCAACCCCGGTGCCGGTCGCGGCCTGACCGGTGCGCATCGATGACACGGCGTTCTCCGCACCTTGCTTGAGGCTGCCGATCATCAGTTGAATTTCGTCGGTCGAGGCCTGGGTTCGGCGCGCAAGCGTGCGCACTTCATCGGCGACCACCGCGAAGCCACGGCCCATGTCGCCAGCGCGGGCGGCTTCGATGGCGGCGTTGAGTGCGAGCAGATTGGTCTGTTCGGAAACGCCACGAATCACCGCCAGCACCGAATCGATCGACGCCACTTGCTGCGCCAGCTCACCCACTGCGCCCGCCGCTACGCCGATTTCATCGGACATGCTTTCGATATGACGGATCGAGCCACCGACCACTTCCCGTGCCTGCAACGCCTCATCGCGCGCGGTTTGCGAGGCAAGCGCGGCGTTGCCAGCGTTCTGCGCGATTTCCTGCACGGTCAGACCCATTTCGTGGACGGCGGTGGCTACCATGTCGGTCATTTCCTGCTGCCGGCCCGAACGCTCGGCGGTGTTGTCCACCACCTTCGCCACTTGCCCCACGGCCGTGCGCAGGCGCTCGCTGGTGGTCAGGACTTCACCGATCATTGCGCGCTGGCTGTCGAGGAAACGGTTGAAGCCTCGCGCCAGATCGCCCAGCTCATCGGCACGGCTGGAATCTAACCGGTGAGTCAAATCTCCACCACCGCTACCGATGGCCACCAGCGCCCGTGTTACTTGTCGAATCGGTCGCACCAGCCCCTGGGCCAGCCACACCACCAACGCCAGGCAGACCAGCGCCACCAGCAGACCGATGCCGCCACTCATCCACATCGCTTTGCGTGCTTCGGCGTAGATCTGCGACTGCGGCACTTCGGCCACCAGCGTCCAGCCGAGATCGCGCAACGGCAGGCTGAAGGCGAGGAAGTCTTCACCGTCGCGCTGGAAGCTGCTGTTGACCGCATCCTTGTGCCCCATCAGCGCTTGTGCCGCATTGGCACCAATCTGCTCGGTCAAGGTGCGTTTGCCGCTGAACTGCGCCTCAGGATGGACCTGAATCAGACCGTCGGAACGCACGAGATAGACCTTGCCGCGCTCGCCGAAACTGAAGTTGTGGATCAGCTCCGACAGCTCTTTCATGCTCAGCCCAAGCCCGGCGACACCGACGACTTTACCGGCCTGCTCGACCTTCAGATCGATGAACAAGGCCAGTTCGCCGGTGGCGCCGTCGTTGTCGATATTGAGGGTGCGCGGCTGATTGCTGTCGAGAAAGGAATAGAACCAGGCGTCGGCCGGTTTCGAGCGACTGAGGGTGCGGTCCAGGCCTTTTTCGGTGATGTAGCGATTGGATTCGGTGCCGATGATCAGCGCAGTGAAGGCCCTGTGTTCAGCGCGGATGCCTTCCAGATACTGCGCGAAGAGCGCAGTTTTGCTGCTGTCTTCGCCTGTAGCCAGCCAGTCGCGCACCATGGTGTTGCTGGCGATGTCTTTGGCGGCGGTGAGTGGTTGTACGAGGATCCGCTCGATGTCGTTGCGCGTCGCTTCGATGCTCGACGGCAGCGCTTGATCGACCAGATAGCTCTGGGCGAGGCGGTTGACCACCAGGGTATAAATGCCAACCACGATCACAATGCTGATCAGCAGGGCCGCGCCCATGCCGAGAATCAACTGCCACTGAATACTGCGTCGCCACCACTGCATGGATCACCCCCGAAGAATAAGAGCCTGAACCACTGCAACAGCCGTGCCGATTGTATACAAAGAGCACCAGAATAAAACACAACCTTCGGTACAGCCGTATCCTTACTAGCAAGAAGCAGGCCGTTATATCGAGGAATTCACTGTCAAGTCTGACAGGTTACAACTTGCATCGGGTGGCTTAGATTCACGGTTTCACGTCTGTGACAAGCATCCGCGTCGCAGATCCAAGCCGTCCAAAGCAGGAGAAAGAACATGACTGACACCGGTCCACGAGAGAACTTTGTTCAGGCAATGGCTGACAACGATACGTTTGTTAAATCGGCGCTCATTGGCGACTTTGTCGGGAGCTCGACTTCTCAATCGATGATTATTCGCAGGCACTTCACCGAGGTCATGGTTTTCCCGGTAATCCATTACAAAATTACGATCACCACCCTCGCAGGCACGACGTACAGCACAGCTCAGCCAATTCCGTCGGCAGAATATATCCACCTGCTTTCCAAGGGTGATGAAGTGACGATCGAAAATACCACCTATAGAGTTTCCCACTCAGAGTTCATCAAGCAATCCGATGGAGAATGGACAACAAAAGTCTACTGGCAGCCGATACTCCAAGCCTCATAGCAACAAGACCTCAGCATGTTCAGCGCCTCAATGTACCGAGGCGCTGCGAAAAGCGAGTCAACCCTGACTGATCGTCTTGGCAATGGTGTCGACCGTGGCGCTGACTTGCTCTTGATAACGGTCGAGCTCTTCCTGGTGCTGCTTCTTCATTTCGATCTGCTGCGAACACAGATTCATCGCCGCCAGGACCAGCAAACGGTCGCCGATCAGCGTCGGGTACTTGCGCTTGGTGTCTTCCAGCGCTGCCTTGAGCATCATCGCCGCGTCCAGCAGGGTCTGTTCTTCCCCGGCCGGTGCCTTGATCGAATAGTCCTCGCCGAGAATGGAGATGACTTTTACCCCTGCTGTGCCGTGGTTCATGCGCTGACAGGACCGGCATTGACGCGATCAACCAGTGCCTGGATGCGCGCGGCGGTGGCGCCGTGTTTTTCTTCCTGCTCCATCAGGTTCAGTTGCAGGCTTTCGTTTTCATCCTTGGCCTGGGCCAGTTCCGTGGACAGAGTCTGGTTGGTCTGCAGCAGAGTCTGGTTCTGTTGCACGAGGTCGCTGACGAGCTGTTCCAATTGGCTGAGGGATGCTTCCAACATTTTGATCTTCCAAGCGTTTTTCAAAGGGCGCGTACGATAAAGAAAAGTCACCACGGATGCCAGGGTTAAACCGGCGCAAGGCCTTGATTTTCCTGGGTGGCGAAGCTTCTCGCGAGTTTAAAAGACTGTGATTGGTCGATCTGGTTCCTGCACTTCGTCGCTCAAGCGTGTCTGCGACAAATACGCACACCACCTCAAGACTTTAGTCGTATGACCGATAAGTCACCCATACAGCAGTCTCAGCCCGCATGGATGCGGCCCTTTTCGGTATCCGCCCATGTCCCTTCGCAATATGAATATCGCCCCACGGGCGTTCACCGGCTTCGCCCTGATCGGCGGCCTGATGTTGATCCTCGGCGTGTTTGCGCTGAACCAGATGAGCAAGATCCGCTCGGCCGGTGAAGACATCGCCACCGCCAGCGTGCCATCGATCAAGGCCCTCGACGAATTCACCCAGCTGACCCTGCGCCTGCGCGTGCTCTCTTACCGCCTGCTGATCAACCGCGAACCCGACGTGCAGCAGAAAACCATCGAACTGTTCGACATGCGCAACCGCCAGATCGCGGATGCGCAACGCGCGTATGAGCCACTGATCGAAGGCCCGCAGGAACGTGCGGCGTACGATCAATACGTGCAATTGCTGGCGCAGTACCGTCAGCTTGAAGAGCGCATGAAAACCCTGTCGCGCAACAATCAGATCGACGAGTTGCGGCAGATGCTCAACAGCGATTTGCTGAGCAATTCGGAAGCGGTGAACACCGCGCTGGCGCGCTTGCTGGAGATCAACACCCAGCAGATTGCCGAGACTGATCAGGGCGCGAAGGATCAGTATTCGCTGTCGTTCAATCTGGTGGTGACCTTGCTGGTGATCGCCAGCGGCCTGACCCTGCTGTTCGCCTGGCTGCTGACCGTGAGCATTACCAAGCCGATTTCCAAGGCACTCGAGGCGGCGGAAACCATCGCCGAGGGCAACCTGACCCAGCCGATCCATGTCGATGGCGAAGATGAAGCCGGGCGCCTGCTGGCGGCGATGGCGAAGATGCAAGCGAAGCTGCGCGACACCCTGCAGCGCATCTCCGGTTCGGCCACGCAACTGGCGTCTGCCGCGGAAGAGCTGAACAGCGTCACCGACGAAAGCGCGCGCGGCCTGACTCAGCAGAACAACGAAATCGAGCAGGCGGCCACTGCGGTCAACGAGATGACCAGCGCTGTCGAAGAAGTCGCGCGCAACGCGGTGAGCACTTCGGAAGCCTCGAAAAACGCCACCACTTCGGCGGGCGACGGCCGGGATCTGGTGCAGGAAACCGTCAGCGCCATCGAACGCATGAGCGCCGATGTGCAGAGCACTGCTTCGCTGATCGGCGATCTGGCCAATGAGTCCCGCGACATCGGCAAGGTGCTCGACGTGATTCGTGGCCTCGCCGACCAGACCAACCTGCTGGCATTGAACGCAGCGATCGAAGCGGCCCGTGCCGGTGAGGCCGGTCGTGGTTTCGCCGTGGTGGCGGACGAAGTGCGCGCACTGGCCCATCGCACCCAGCAGTCGACCAGCGAAATCGAACGCATGATCGGCAGCATCCAGAGCGGCACCGAACACGCCGTTGATTCGATGCGCAACAGCACCGAGCGCGCCGAATCGACGCTGAACATCGCCCGTGGCGCCGGGATGTCGCTGGACACCATCAACAGTGCCATCGTCGAAATCAACGAGCGCAACCTGGTTATCGCCAGCGCTGCCGAAGAGCAGGCGCAGGTGGCGCGGGAAGTTGATCGCAATCTGGTCAACATCCGCGATCTGTCGGTGCAATCGGCGACCGGCGCCAATCAGACCAGCGCGGCGAGCAATGAGCTGTCGCGCTTGGCGCTGGATCTGAACAATATGGTTGGGCGGTTCAGCCTGTAACCGAAAGCAAGATCAAAAGCGCCCCCCTCACCCCAGCCCTCTCCCCCAAGGGGGCGAGGGGGAAGGGAGCAGATCGGGGGGCTTTCGAAATGCCCGTTCGACTCGGTAGTTCAGGGCGCAGCAGCAGGCACATTCACTCCGATCAGTCCCCTCTCCTCCGGGAGAGGGCTAGGGTGAGGGGCAGCAATGCCGTGTCGAACTCGAATTCCGATGCCCTCCTGAAATCCTTTTTGACAGCATCACATTTCAACAGGTTAGAATCGCTGGCACGCAGACTGCAT
>NZ_RAZO01000280.1:0-4298 GCF_004307535.1 Pseudomonas sp. Sample_9 | reverse complement strand
CCGAACCGGCGATAAGCCGCTGAACGAAAGGCCCCGATACGTCGGGGCCTTTTTTCTGCGCGCAAAGAAAGCCGACGCAACGTTTGCCGCTGGCTTTGTGGCTCTTTACAATCCGCGCCAACAAGGCCAGCCCCCCCTAATTCCCGCTGGCCCCGGAGCCTTTGTTCATGGACGAAATGGAACAGCGCTGGCTATACGCGCTTTCTGCGCCTTTGGTCGCCCTCAATCCCGACGCCGATTACACCGCGCCCACCTATTGCTTTGACCTCAAACATGTCGATGTCGAAGGTGGTTGGGGCATCACTACGCGCGAACAGCTGTTGGACATGCTGCGTACTGCCGATGACGGCCACGCTACGCAGTTGAACGAAGCCTATCGGCAGTGGCAGAGGTGTCTGCCGTCCGAATGGCAGGCCTTGCTCGCAACACTCGACACTCGCCAGCGAGCTTTCTACGAATTCGCCAGTCGCACATTTGGCGAGTGCGGTTCAGGTGGCATCCGTGCCTGGGACCTTGGTCGCATGGGTTTTCTGCTGCGTTCTGCAGTGCTGCACGGCTGGATTGATCTCACCGAAAGCCTTTGGCTGCATGGTCGCATGGCGGCACGCGCGCGCTACTACTACGACAGTTGGACGAGCTACCTTAACGGCTTTGTCTTCGGCAAAGCCTTCTGGCATTGCCTGGGCAACAAAGATGAAGAGCTGGAGCACGAATATGACCGGCAAGGCGATTACATAGGCACCACCGTGGTCATCAGAAAGCTTGATCGTGATGCGCGCGCGCTGTTCGCACAGTTGCCCTGGGACATGCCCTTGCATCCACCCGAGCGGCCTGATTCGCTAGGGGGGTTCGACTGGTCATGAGCTGCTGGATTCGCTTGGGTATCGAGCCCACCAAAGACAACGACATCATTCGCGGCGCCTATCGCGCGCGCTTGCCGCAGCACCATCCGGAAACCGATCCGGAAGGTTTTCAGGCGCTGCGTGAGGCTTATGAGCTGGCATTACGCTTTGCCCGCGAGGAAGCCGTGGAGTCGGATCAACCGGTTGCTGATGAGATCAGTCCTGCCGATCAGACGATGGGCGACTTTGAAGCACTGCTGCTTGATCCAGCGCGTCGCTTCCAGCCGGTGGCCTGGCATGCATTCAACCTTGAGCTGGACCGCCTGCCGCTGGAGGTGCTGGACGAAGTTTGCTGGCCATTGCTGCGCGAGTTGCTCGACGCCGGCCCGATTTCCCATGTCTGCGCCCGTTTGTTGGCCCAGCGCCTGGGCTGGGGAAGCCGCATGCTGGATCTGGATTTCGACAACGCACGGCATGTCGACGAGTTTTTGCAGCGGATCAGCGCGGCGGATCCGTTCGACACCTCGTTGATGAGCCATTGGCCCGCTGTCGCGCAGTTGGAAACTCTCTGGTATGTGCGAACCCTGAATCACCTGCACCGAGAGGCATCGCTCGACGACTACCGTCATTTCGCCGGCCTGCACACTTGCATCCCGCTGCCTGCTGATGACGGGTTATTGCAACGCCTGGCCATACAGTTCAGTCAGGCTGATATCGCCAACAAAGACTTTCTCGACATTATCAGCGAGCAGCATCGGCTTGCGCCTGAAGATGTCGACTGGCTGTATCTGTTGGCCTGTCAGCGAAGTGCGCTGGGAATGGAAGAGTTGGCACTGCAGGCGTGGGTGCGGCTCTGGCGCGGACATCAGCATCCGAAAGCGGCGACGTGGTTACTGGCATTGTGCGCGCGACATCAGCCTCAACGCCTGCCGCTGCTGATTCAGGCCTTTGATCGTCTGGAAAACTTCCGCGACTGGTCCGAGGATCTAGGCGATGTCACTCAAGAGTACGGCAGTCCATCACAGCGCCCGGAAACACTCGGGCGTTGGTTCAGGGCCAGGCAGCTCGAGTTGCAGGACATTGCCGGTGCATTTGTCGAATGGCGTGTCAGTGGTGACGAGTTGCCGTTGTTGGCGGCGCTGATCATTGACAGTGATGACCGTCCGTTGCAAACGCTCTACCAGCATGCCTGGGCTTTGCACCGCGGTGATGTGCCATTGCTGCGACGCATCATGGAGGCATCCGAGCCGGAGGATGTGCTCGATCAACTGGTGTTGGAAGGCTTGCAGTATCAGGCCGGGCAGCAGATCTGCTGGTTGACCCGAGCGCCGATTCCTCAGGCCCTGGAAGCGTTTCTGGCCAGCGACTCGGCATCGACACTGCCGTCGGCGCTGGAAAAGGGCGAACCGCTTGAGCTCAGCCTGCTGTGGATGCGCCGTTTGCGCGCTTACGACGCCCGATCGCTGGCGCGGCTTGCCGAAGCGTTCAGTCTCGACAAACGTGACGAACGGCTTGCGGGGCTCAAGTTGCAAGCGCAACTGGCCGCGCAAGGAATGCTGCTTCCGGCCGTCGATAGCTACTCTGATGTCTGGGAATGGCATCGTCAGGCGATTTACCTGCTGGCCACCCTCGACGATCCGACGCGTTGGCTGGGCGCGCAATCGGCACACTGCGTCGACGCCATGAACATTGCGCGTGAACACCCCTTGGCCCGTTTGCAGCCGCTGCTCTGTCGCCTGAGTCGCGAGCAGGGCAGCGCCAGTGGCCTGCTCGGCTGGCTGCAAGCGGCGGATCCGGTGCACTCGCTGCTCGCGCGCAAGTTGTTCAGTGTGCATGAGGCGCTCGATAGCACTCGGCTGTTGGGTAATGACCGTTTGTTCGAGTGCATGCGCAGCGACATCGCCAGCTTCAACGAAGATTTGCTCGGGCGCATGCTCTTGGGTGGAGTCCTTTACCACGATCCGTTGCTCACTGCGCAACAGCGTAAATACCTGCTGGAAAGTATCACCGAGGTGGTCAATCCACAGGACTGGTTCGACGGCTTCCGTCACAGTCTGATCAAGGGTGAGCCTGTTCACCCGCCCCGTGAGGCTCTCGCGGAGGAGGGTGTCAGCGACGCCTTTTACCTGGCGCTGGATGTGCTGAAGGATCTGGTGCGTTTTGGCAATCTGGGCTTGCCAAGGCAGAAGGTTCTGTTGCGCATGCAGCGGGCCAAGGATGACTCGGAAAATGGACTCGGTTTGCGCTTCGCATTCAGCGCATTGCTGTCGTGGTCCGAGCGTTTGCTGTTAGCCAAGGCAACGACCCGTCCAACCCCTGCCGCTGCGTTCTGGAGCCTGGGTACCCGGCTGGGGCGCGGGGCGTTTATCTGGCAGGTCATTGGCGCGTTGCTGGTGACGCCCGTGGCGGCGTTGCTCAGCGGTACGCCTGTATCCGGCATCGTCGTGTTGCTACTGGGCCTGGCGTTTCTGCTCGGTGCGGTCCTGCGCCGTTTGCATGACATGGGGCGGGGCATTCCGATGTTGCTGATTTTGGTAATGCTGTCGCCGGTATTGCCGTTCCTGCCGCTGATACTGTTCGGTTTTCCCGGAGAGAAGCTGCCCAATCGTTATGGCGTGCCACCGGACAGTGGCGGTGAAGATACGTTGTCCGGTGGTTTGCAGGCGACCTTGCGGCGACTTATCGGTTAGAGGCGTAACTCATCCAGTACCTTGTTTAGTTGTGAGCGGTGGCTGGCGATTTCTTCCGATCGCTGGTCGCCCAGCACCGTGGTGAAACTGTCCAGCCAGTCGGCAATCCGCTGGCGTTCTTCGCCCAGACTTTGCGTCCACGCCCGTTCCAGTCGAGCCAGCAGGGTTCGATTGGGCAGAGTGTCGCGGGGGTGAATTTTCAGCGTACTCAAGCGTTCATGACTGGTTTGCCGCGATTGCGCATCGAGTCCGGTCGGGCTGCGGTCAATGCTGTGGCTGTGGCGTTCGCCCGTCCCTGGCAGGGTAACGTCAACTTCGAGCAAGCCGTTGATGTCATAACTGAATCGCACATCCAGCGCCTGGATATCATCGCTGGGCGTCAGCGTGACATCGAAAGCATCGATAAAAATGTTGTCGCGTACCCACGGACGTTCGCCCTGATAGACCGCAATACGGACGACTTCCTGTCGTGGAGATGTCGTGTGGTAACGCTCCACCCTTGAGGTCGGGATGATGGTGTTACGTTCGATGATCGGTGAGAAAGCGCCTTTGATGTCTTCGCCACGCATGGTCGAAATCCCCAGCGTATACGGACAGACATCGGTCAGAATCAACTCTTCCACCGCACCGTCCCGCGCCTTGCATGCCGCCTGCGTCGCTGCGCCCAGCGCCACGATGGTGTCCGGATCAAGATGCCGATAAGGCAGGCGCCCAAACAACGTGGCGACCATTTGCTGTACCGCCGGCATGCGCGTGGCGCCACCGA